>JASHOC010000139.1 GCA_030041305.1 Acidobacteriaceae bacterium | reverse complement strand
GGAGGCAGCGGCCAGATGGGCTCTGCAGCGGCGGTCTTCACGGCCGGAGGCAGCGGCCAGATGGGCTCTGCAGCGGCGGTCTTCACGGCCGGAGGCAGCGGCCAGATGGGCTCTGCAGCGGCGGTCTTCACGGCCGGAGGCAGCGGCCAGATGGGCTCGGCTGCGGCGGTCTTCACGGCCGGAGGCAGCGGCCAAATGGGCTCGGCAGCGGCGGTCTTCACGGCCGGAGGCAGCGGCCAGATGGGCTCGGCAGCGGCGGTCTTCACGGCCGGAGGCAGCGGCCAGATGGGCTCTGCAGCGGCGGTCTTCACGGCCGGAGGCAGCGGCCAGATGGGCTCGGCAGCGGCGGTCTTCGCGGCCGGAGGCAAAGGCCAGATGGGCTCTGCAGCGGCGGTCTTCACGGCCGGAGGCAGCGGCCAAATGGGCTCAGCAGCGGCGGTCTTCGCGGCCGGAGGCAAAGGCCAGATTGGCTCGGAGACGGAAGACACTTGAGGACTATTGATCCCGGGGAGAGCCGGATTCGACGCCGATGCGAATGCACAGCTCGCGCCAAGCGCAATTAACATCACGAAGATAGCGCTACGGATACCCATTGAACCTGAGGACATGAACGTATACTCCTTGCTGAAACTGAATTTCTTGTGCACGGTAAGAGTAACCCAAATTGGGGAGCATCGCTACCACAAAAGTAATATTTTCTGCATTTTCGGGACAGCTTTGGGAGAACAGTGGAATGCCCGGTCCAAATGGTCTTCGCCGACAACTATTGCGGTTTTTTTAAGATCTACCGCAACAAACCATTTCGGGAGTTTTTCCCGTTCGACGCGCGAAAACGGCGACGCGCAAGAGCGGCTTGCCTTCCGGAGTTCCAGGAATGGGGACTCGGTCCAATTCAGCCTGGGCGGTCGAGCAGGCGATTTCTTCCGGCAGCCGAAGCCCCTTTGCTCTTGTGCAGGCGGGAATGTGAGGCAGCGCCGTACAGCGGTTAGGCGGCCAACTGCTTGCTTTGAGGCAAAGAGCTTCTTGCGTATGTCCGTTGGAGATACATTTCGGCTTGAAAATGATTACTATTCTCGAAACTTTGGTGCCGTGGGTCGCGCCGGAAAACTGGGCTAGAGTGGCTTAAGGATTCTTTCGGTATCGGATCATGACTAGTGTGAAACCCTATACTTCGCCCGGCTCCCGCGGCCGCAAGTCGGCCGGCGTACGGCAGGAAGTGCGTTGCGCAGTGCGATTTCCCATAGCCTTGCCCGTCGTGCTGGCCTCCGACGAAGGGGAATTCTCCGCAGTGACCCGCAACGTTTCGGCGAATGGGGTGCTTTTTGCGTTGGATCACGAATTGCAGGCTGGCCTGAAGATCAATTTTTCTTTACGAATGCCGGGCGCGGTTTTAGGAACCCCGCACGATGTGCTGGTTCATTGTGCCGGACGTGTGGTACGCTGCTCATTAAGCCAAAGTCAATATCTCGCGGCCGCCACTATTGACGATTACCGGTTTGCGGAGCAGTGAAATGCACGCGGATGACTTTGGGCGACAGTCAGTCATGGACATTCTCGACGACAGCCCTGATGGTGAGGCAGGTGAGGGACCGGCCAAACCGGGCACGATTCGGATCATCCTCGCGGATTCGCAGGCGATTTACCGCGTGGGGATCCGCAAAGTATTCGCCCTGGAAGACGACCTGCGTGTCGTGGCGCAAGCGGACTCTTTCGAGAATCTGCGCGCCGCCATCGAACGGTATCCGACAGATGTTGTGCTTCTGGAAGGTAACTTGCTGGCCGGCACGACCAACGCTATTCCCGAACTGCTGCGGTCTGCTCCTGACATCAGACTGATCGTGCAAGCCGTTGGGGCCGACGAAAACCAGACCGTGGAGCTTTACCGCCGGGGAGTCCGAGGCATCATCTCGCGCACCATTTCCCCCGATTTGCTGGTTCGTTGTGTGCGCAGGATTGCTGCCGGTGAGACGTGGATCGACAACCAGTCGGTGAACTGGGTTATTGAGGCGTATCGTGCCCAGGCTGCTGCTTTGGTCAGCCCCCGGAGTCAACCCCGGCTCTCGCCCAAAGAGATGTCGATCATCACCTGTATCACCCAAGGCAAGCGCAACAAAGAGATTGCCTTCCAGCTGGGCACTACCGAGCAGGTGATCAAGAATTATCTGCGTAAGATTTATGACAAGCTGGGTGTCTCAGACCGGCTTGAGCTGGCGCTTTATTGTCTGCACAACAAAATTGTCCACGCCGATTTGGACGAAGAATTGGTGGCGCAAAAAGTCATTCACGAGTGAGGGCGCATTCTCTCTTCGACCGCTCCTGGCGCCGATGCTTCTCCATCGCAATTGCATTCGATCACTCGAGTCTCGCTGTCGCTATTTCGCGCCGACTCAAGCAGGCGGTTGAGCTCGGCGAGCTCCTGCGGCTTCATGCCCCCGAAGAGCGCCTTGGGAAGTTGCTGGACCACCGGATCCATGGCCTGCAGCAGTTCGAGGCCAGTGTCGGTAATCTGGGTCCACACGATGCGCCGGTCGTGCCGGTCGCGCCGTTGCCGCGCGAGCTTGAGCGCCTTGAGTCGGCTCAAAAGCCGGGTGATATCAGGCTCCGCCGTCACCATGCGACTGCCGATCCCGGCGCACGTGAGCCCTTGGGGGTAGGCGCCGCGCAAAATGCGCAACACGTTGTACTGCGTCGAAGTCACTCCCCAGGCGCGAATCCCCTGTTGAAACCGGCGGTGAAGGCGATCGGAGGTGCGCAGCAGATTCAAAAGCGTTTCCTCTTCAAGACTGGAAAAGGGCGTCGCTTGCTCGATTTCGACTTTCAGACTCACAATGTCGCCCCCAGGAGATCGCTCTTTTTTCCACTGCGATCCTTGCATGGTCGCCGCAGCGTCGTGGTTCGGGCCGTGCTCTCGAAATGATGTTTGATGGCAGGCGTTTGTTGCAACCAGCAATTGCGTTTTGCGAGGCTTTCTCCGGAAGTTCGCTGGCAACAGTGACAAATTCATTGAGCGGTTAGGTTCCCGGTTGTCCATTTAGTACCTATCCATTTGAATTCTGCACACTTTGCGCAGAAAATGTTTCGACCTATGCATGATCGTCAATGTTCATGGGCCTTTGATGGCATTGTCGGCAGGGTTCAAACTTTTGATGTTATGCCCTTTTGGGTTCCGGCTACGCCGGGTTAGGGCTGGAAGGTCGTCTCAAATAGTGGGACAAACGCTGGAGTCAACAGGAGACAACCCATTATCCTCAAATGGTTTGCCATCTTCGTTTGGAAGTGCTGGCGACCTGCAGGCTTCACAAACCCGGCGATCGGGGATTAAGATAGCGGCATCGTTGCGAACCCAGCTTGGCCAGCGATGCATTCTCCAAATTAATTTCTAAAGGCGCCATTTTTTCCGAGCTCGATCCGGTCTTTAAAGTGCGCAGCGATTGGCATCCCCTGAATGAAACCTGAACCCGGAGGATGGGCTATGTCGGATTCTGACGATCTGAAGCAAAACGAAGGTGCAACCAAGACCATAACCAGGCGCAATTTCATCCTGGGGGTCATTGCCGGCGGCGCAGTCGTGAGCGCGGCGAGTTATCGCTTTCTTGCGCCTTCGCGGCGCCAACTGTCTGGGGCGGGGGAACGCCTCATCACGCTCTATATAAACGGCAAGCCACGCCGTGTGGACGTGATGAAGCAGGAAACCCTGGCGTGGACTTTGCGCTACAAGCTGGGTCTGACGGGCACAAAGTTGGGCTGCGACCGCGCCGAGTGCGGATCGTGTACGGTTCTGATCGATGACGTGCCGTACTATAGCTGCTCCGTGCTCACCCATACGGTGCGCAACCGGCAAGTGACCACGATTGAAGGACTCGCCGCAGCCGACGGCAAACTCCATCCGGTGCAGCAGGCTGTGGTGGACGAGCAGGGCTTCCAGTGCGCCTTTTGCATGACGGGCTTCATCATGTCGGCGGTCGGATTCTTGAAGACCAACCCCAATCCCACACGAGCCGAAATGGCGCAGGGAGTCTCGGGCAATCTTTGCCGGTGCCAGGACTACAGCAAGATTCTCGATTCCTTGATGCGCGCAGCAGAATACACGAGGAGGGCTTGAGCATGGCGGGAGTTGAATTGACCAAGGAGAGCCTGAAGCCGATCCCGTTTGGAACGGGCTACAAACTGATCGGGCACGATTTCTCAACCAATGACCTGGTGGCGAAAGCAACCGGCGCCTCGAAGTATGCCGAGGATTTCCGCGCAGAAGGGATGTTGTTCTGCCGTCTCGTGCTCAGTCCCATGCCCCACGCGCGCGTGAAGCGCATCAATGCCGAGAAGGCGCTGGCGATGCCCGGGGTGAGGGGTATTCTGACGCCAGACGAAGTCCCCGGCCACGCCAATTATGTCAACGATAACGGCACCATGATCAAAGCCGACCGCTTCAGCGAGCTGGCGCTGGCCGACGAGCCCATGTACCAGGGGGAACCGATTCTGGCGGTGGCGGCGGTGGATGAGCTGACCTGCGCCGAGGCGATCGAGGCGATCGAGATCGAAATGGAGCCGCTGCCGTTTAACACGGACCCGCTGGACAGCCTGCGGCCGGGCAGCGCCAATGCTCGCGAAGAGGGCAATGTGTGGGTTCCGAACCCACCCCCGAGCAGGGAATCGCAGCTGGCAGTGCTCAAATGGACAGACGAGGAATTTGCTGCGGAGAAGGAAGGCAAACTGCCGATGGGCCACGCGCCCGAAGAGTGGTCCTATGGCGACCTTGACGCCGGCTTCAAAAACGCCGCGCTCGTGCTCGACGAAACCTTCTCGACGGAAGATGTAAGCCACCAGTGCCTGGAGCCACGCACCACGATGGCCTTCTGGCAGAACGGCAAGCTCTATCTGTATACCGGCACGCAGAGCACGATGCAGACGGTCCCGGCGATTGCGCGCTGGATGCACATGCCCGAAGAGAATGTGGTGTTCATCAGCGAGTATACCGGTGGCGGTTTCGGCAGCAAGATCACGGGCGCGCTTACGCTGGTGATACCGGCGCTGCTCTCGAAAAAGCTGAACGCCCCGGTGATGATGCGGATCAGCCGCGAGGAAGAGCATTTTATCGGGCGCGCCCGGCCGGGCATCCGCGCCCGCACCAAAGTGGGCTTCGCCAAGGACGGCCGCATTACGGCTTTAGACATGTTCCTGGTGTCGGACGCGGGGTCGTACGGCTCGAATGGCGACGGGGCTGCCTGCGCCCAGATCACCTCGCTGCTGTACCAGCCGGCGGCCATGCGTTGGCGCAACGTGACGGTGGCCACGAACACGCTGCCGCGCAGTGCGCAGAGCGCGCCTGGCGGCATGCAGGCGATCGCAATTATCGAGCCCGTCTTGTCGAAGGCCGCGCGCAAGCTCGGCGTGGACCAGGTTGCCTTGCGCCGTGTCAACTCTCCCGAGGGCAAGGCGGAGTACGGGCCGCCCGGCCCTGGCGGCAAACGCTCGTATGTGACCAGTTGTTACCTGAAGCAGGCGCTGGACGCGGGCGCAAAGCAGTTCAACTGGAACGCGCGCGTAGCCCGATCCAAGCAGAGCGGCACGAAGGTGCGCGGCGTGGGTGTGGCGCTGAGTTGCTATCATGGCGGCACTAGCGGGTTTGACGGCCTGATCGTGATCACGCCCCAAGGCCGGGTGAAGATCTACACCGGCATCGGCAATTTGGGCACGGAAGCCTTCGTCGACGTGCACCGGGCCACGGCGGAAATACTCAATGTGCCCTGGGATACCATCGACCTGGTCTGGGGCGATACGTCGAAGAATCTACCTTACTCCTGCCACTCCGGCGGCAGCCAAACCATTCACGCCATGACCCGCGCCGGGCACGCCGTGGGCCTGGAATGCGCACAGAGGCTCAAAGAGGTCGCGGCTAAATCTCTAGGCGGAGAGCCCGCCGATTATGAAGTCGCCAATCTGCGCGTTTCGCGTAAAGGCGGCGGAGCGGGGATGAGCTTCGCGGAGGCGTCGAAGGCCGCCATCAAGCTGGGCGGCATCTACGACGGCCATGACGTGAATCCCGCAGTCAACAAGTACACCAAGCACTCGGTTGCCGCGCACGCCGGCGAGGGACTCGTCGCCTCAGCGACCGATAACTACCCGCACGACGGCGATTCCTTTTCCTTCCTGGCCTGCTTTGCCGAGGTGGAAACCGACGTCGAGACCGGCAAATACCACATCACCGACTATCTGGGTTACGCCGACGTGGGCACGGTGATCCACCCGGCTGCTTTGGGCGGTCAGGTTCTGGGCCGGTCGGTGTTGGGCATGGCCCACGCCATCGGGCAGAAGTGGGTGATCGATCCGCAATACGGCGTCACCGTGGCCCAGCGTTTCTACACGAACAAGCCTCCCTCGATCCTGGACGTACCTGTGGACATGAAGTGGAATGCGCTGAATATTCCCGATCCGGAGACGCCGGTGGGCGCCCGCGGCTGTGGCGAGCCGCCCGTGGGCGGCGGATGCGCCGCAATCACCAATGCTCTGGCGGACGCGCTCGGCGACAACATCTTCCAACGCGTGCCCGTGAACGCCGACACCATCCTGACGTCCTATGAAGCCGGGCGTCCGATGCAAAATCCCTTCCTGGCCCACATCTGACGAGAGATGTGAAACGGAGAGAGCTATGGCGGTAATTCGAGACGTAATGCCCGCTTTTGACCTGCTTCAGCCAGCTTCGGCGGCGGATGCGCAGAAGTTGCTGGAAACCTATCGTGAAAACGCCTGGGTGATGGCCGGCGGAATGGACAGCTTCGACTGGCTCAAAGACCGCATCAAGAAGCCGCAGGTGCTGGTGGATCTGAGCGGCGTGGACGAACTCAAGGGAATCCGGACCACTGCGGACGGCGTCGAAATCGGCTCCATGACCACGCTGACGGATATCGCCAAGGACGCGACGATCAGGAAGAATTACGGTCTGCTCGCCGAGGCCGTGGAGCATGTGGCCTCGCCGCAGATTCGCAATCAGGGCACCCTGGGCGGGAACGTATCGCAGGACGCGCGCTGCTGGTACTACCGTGGCGGCTGGCCATGCTACCGCGCCGGAGGCAACGAGTGTTTCGCGGACACGCCGGTGGGCCGCAACCGCGAGCACGCCATCTTCGGCGCCAATCGCTGCGTGGCCGTGAATCCTTCCGACTCTGCGCCAGCGCTCATTGCCCTCGACGCAAAGTTTGTCATCCAGACCTCCAAGGGCGAGCAGGTTGTGGATGCAGAGGATTACTTCCTCGGGCCCGAGGTCGATATCACTCGTCTCAACATTCTCAGACCCGGCGACTTGCTCACCGCCATTCGCATTCCCTCGACGTGGTCGGGGGCCAAGTTTTATTTCGAGAAAGTCCGTGACCGCAACGTCTGGGATTTCCCGTTGATGAACGTGGCTGCGGCCATGAAGTTCAGCGGCGGGAACATCGATGAGATTCGCATCGCCGTGAACGCCGTGGCGCCGCGACCGATGCGGCTCACGGCCGTGGAGTCTGCAGTACGGGGCAAGCCAGCCGACGCGGCCACCGGCGAGATGGCGGGAAAGCTGGCCGTTCAGGGCGCGATTCCATTACAGTTCAACGCGTATAAAATTCCGTTGATGCGCAACCTCGTGAAACGCGCGATCGGCGGCGTGCAGGAGACGACATGGACTTCATAACCTGGGCAATCAGTCCGTGGGGTAGAACAGTTCCCGAGCACATCGCGTGGGGCCTGATCTGGGTGGCGGTGATCTTTGGATTGTTTTTCATGGTGGCGCACGCCGTATACGTCAAGGTGGTGGTTCCGCGCAAGGCCGCGCACATCTCGGCAGCTGAAGCCGCGGGTGTTCCGGAGCGGGTGCCGCGTCACTCGCTGACAGCGCGGCTGTTTCACTGGATCATGGCCATCTCGATGTTTACGCTGCTCATCACCGCCTTCCTGCCCAAGGTAGGGGTGCAATTCAATTGGGTGCTGTACCACTGGATCGCGGGGCTGGTGTTTACGGTCTCGATCATCTTTCACATCGTGCATTCCTCGTTTGTCCTGGACTTCTGGTCCATCTGGCCGGATAAGACCGATATCCGCGACGCCAAGAGCCGGGTGCTGCGGTTCTTTAGCAAACCTGCGCCGCCGCCCCGGCGCTTCGCCAAGTATCCGCTCGAAAACAAGCTCTACCACGGCGTGATCGTTCTGGCGGGGGTGGCGGTCATCTGCACCGGTCTGTTCATGCTGAAGCGCATCCAGACCCCGATCTTCACGCGCAATCCCTATCTGTTCAGCGATATGACCTGGGGCCTGATGTACGTGCTGCACGGGCTGGCCGGGGTTTCGCTCATTGGGCTGATCATGATGCATGTCTACATGGGCATTCGCCCGGAAAAGCTACCCATCACGAAGTCGATGGTCTTTGGCTGGATGAGCCGCGATTTCTATCTCGAGGAACACGATCCCGAGCGGTGGGCCGTCAAGGGACAGGTGACATCGCAGGGGAAACGGGGTCTAGCCGCAAGCGATGCCGACTGAGCTGCAGCTGCGCTGCGAGACCATCGAAGAGTGCTACGAGTTCACGCTTTCCTACGCTGCGCGCGGGCTCACGACCGACGAAGGCAGCGACGCCGGCATGCAGCTTCGCCATCACTTAAGCCGCGCGGTGGAGGCGATGGCCGATGTGAAGGCGTGTTGCGCCGCGGCCATCGACAAGGAACGGCTCGAGCCCCGGGAAAAGTACGAGAGGTTCTTTCGGGTGCTGGCGCGCGACGCCGAGGCTTCGATGGCGGCCATCGATTTGGTGCTGGCGCAACCGGCCATCAGTTCGCAACTGGTCGATAATCTGAATGCTTCCATTCATCTGCGCGCGTTCTTGACAGACATGTTCCTGGTGGCGGAAATTCTTGAAGCGCAGCAGGCCAGGGCGATGGCGTCGAGTTAAAAATACCGCGAGTAGATTTTTGGTTTCCCAGGTCTCAAAATCGAGACCTGGAGCACCCAGTTGTGCGGGTTACGGCGGTTCTCCAATTCCCGTGGAGTTTTGAGGGGCGTGCCAGGTGGCGTTTTCTTGGGAAAAACGCCACTCAACGTTCGAGGTTCTGCTCTACACCAATTGGAGAACCGCTATAGCGGAAAAACGCATGTACTCGCCGCAGCTTCTCGATCATTTCGAGCATCCGCGTAACGCCGGCGACGTGACTGCGCCGGACGCCACAGTGCGGATGGAAAACCCAGCCTGCGGCGACATTCTGCAACTCACGCTCAAAGTTTCCGACGGCCGGATCGAGGAGATCCGGTTCCGCGCCAAGGGGTGCGTGGCGTCGATGGCCTGCGCCTCCGCCGTGACCGAACTCGCGCGCGGCAGGACGCTTGCAGGGGCGCGCGCCGTGAGCCGGGAGGAAGTGGTGCGCGCAGTAGGCGGATTGCCGGCGGCCTCGATGCACGCCAGCCATCTGGCGGTAGATGCGCTCGCGGCCGCACTTGAGCAGGCAGCCGGGAAGAGGTGAGGCGGGCTTTGACGGACCTTGCGCGTTCGCGGCGGGCGGCGCGGGGTCGCCCCAAAAATGGTTTTGGCTTGCCGCGTCGTCTTACCGGAATCAGCCGGCCGATCCGGGCGAGAATTGCCTTGACGCCCAACACCCCCCTTTTGTGCGGCCACCCTACCCCCACCCCCCCTTTCTGTAAGCAAATATGCTGTTTTCAGAGACTTGCGTCAGGCGAATCGCCGTAAATATAGGAATTCAGGTGTGTTATCCGCAGATATAAGAGAGCAAAGGGGTTACAGTTTTCAATTTCGGCATTTGGCGTTGTTTTGCCGGTTTTTCTTCGGTTGCAATCTTCCAGGGAATGCCGCTGGATTGCCGCGGATTGCCGGATTCGGAAGCAGGGGTCGGCGATCAGGGATCGGTTGGCCGATTTCCGCTGCCAGGAAATCCACATTTTCCGGGCTGAATAGTTCCAGTATGACGGAAGTCGCGAAATTATCGGTAAAGTGGGAAGGAATTTTTTGGGGGGGTGGGGCGGGTGAGCCAGTCAGCCAGTCAGCGAGTCGGAGGTTTACGGCGGTTCTCCAATTCCCGTGGAGTTTTGAGGGGCGTGCCAGGTGGCGTTTTCTTGGGAAAAACGCCACTCAACGTTCGAGGTTCTGCTCTACACCAATTGGAGAACCGCTATAGCGAGTTAGCCGGCTGGCGGCTGTGCGGGGATGGATGATTGGTTCTCTTGGGGGGATTGCCTTTGAGAGGGCGGTGGTTTCCCACCCGTGACGCAAAAAGCGCGTCAAGGATAGGGCGCCCAGGTCCGTCATCGAAGGTAAAGTGCATCGCCAAAGATGGTCACGAAGGCGCAGCTCATTCGACGCGCAAGGCCTTTACGGGATCGATGGAGGCGGCGCGCTGCGCCGGAATGATGCCGGCAATGGCGGCGGCAAGGGCCAGCACGGCAATGGCGACGATCATGACCGGCGCACTCACGCTGGTGATCTCATAGAGCTGCGATTTGACGTAGCGGACGCAGAAGATGGCCACCGGGATGCCGATGGCGAGGCCGACGACGGCCTGCAACATGGCTCCGCGCATGACGGTTCCGATGACGCGGCTGCGCGCCGCTCCCAGGGCCATGCGGATGCCGATCTCGGGCGTGCGGCGGACGATGGTGTAGGCCGTGACGCCATATAGACCGATGGCGGCGAGCAGCAGCGCGAGCAAGCCGAAGAGCGAAGTGAGGCGCGCGATCAGCCGTTCCTGGATGAAGCGATCGTCAATCTGCTGCTGGAAGGTCTGGAACTTGACGATGGTGAGGTTGGGGTTGATGCCGGCCAGGGTGTCGCCGACGATTTTTTCAAAACCGGGAATGGGGTGGCTGGTCTGGATCACCAGGGCTCCGGCGTACATGGACATGTCTTTGTCGAGCGGGTCGGGGGGGTCGTTGGCGACTCCGGCGCGCTGGGTGAGCGGCAGAAAGTACATGGCGTGGTTCTTCCAGTAGACGCTGGTGTACGTGGTGTCTTCGACCACGCCGACGATTTCATGCGCTCCATCTTTGCCTGCGTTGCCGGGGCCGGAATAACCAAAGCGATGGCCGATGGGATTGCGCTTGGCAAAGAATTGTTTGACGAATTCCTGATTGACGATGGCGACGGGGGGCGCATTGAGCGTGTCCTGCAGTTTAAAGCCGCGGCCCAGAACGACGTGCGTGCCCACGGAGTCGAAGTACTCCGGCGTGGCTTTGACCCAGGATGCGCTTTTGTTCAGGTCCGGCTCGCCCTGGACCTTAACGCCAGAATCCCAATTGTTATCTTCCATGGGCGTGTAGGTGGCGAGGCCGATTTTGACTACGCCGGGAAGAGCGTGGAAGCGGTCGACGATGGTCTGGTAGAGGGGCTCGACCTCGGTGGTCTTGTAGCCGGCGGCCTGCGGATTGATGTGGGCGATGTAGCGGTTGGCGGCGTCCAGCTTCATGTCGACGTTTTGGGCCTTGCCGAGGCTCTGCGCAAAGAGGCCTGCGGCGACGAGGAGCACGAGGGAAAGCGCGGCCTGAAGGACAACCAGGGAGCGTTGCAGCCAGGAGGCTCCGTGGGCGGTGGTGCGCGCGTTGGAGCGCAGAGCTTCAGCGGGCTCAGTGCGCGCGGCCATGAGCGCGGGGGCAAGGCCAAAGAGGACGCCGGTCACCAGCGAAAGCGCAAAGGCAAAGCCGATGACCAGCGGGGAGGGCGAAGCCGAGACGGGCATGTTGTGCTGCTCAGGAAAGGCGAGAGCTAGCAGCGCATCCGCGCCGAGATAAGAGACGGCGAGGCCGAGCAGGCCGCCGAGGCCGGAGAAAAGAATGCTTTCGGTCAGAAGTTGAAGCACAATACGGCTGCGCTGCGCGCCCAGCGCGGAGCGGATGGAAAGTTCGGCGCGGCGGCTCATGCCGCGCACCAGCAAAAGGTTGGCGATATTGGCGCAGGCGACGAGGAGGACCAGGGCGGCGATCCATTCGAGCAGCATCAGGTGGTCCTTGTAACCGTTCTGCATGTTCTGGATGCCGCCGCCGCCGGGGGTGAGCACCACATGGGCGCGGGGCAGGACCTGCTTGGCGCGCGGATCGGTATATGTCTTGAGGGTCGCAAGTTGCTGCTTGAGCAACGTGCTGGCCTTGGCCTGAAGCGCCGGCAGAGAAGTTCCCGGCTTTATGCGGCCGATCATGTAAGCCCAGTTTTCGTTGGGATCGGTGAAGTACGGCGCGCCAATCACTGCGTCCATCGCATTCATGGGAAGAAAATACTTGGGCGGATTGGCATCGATGCGGTCGCCATAAAATCCTTTGGGCGCAACGCCAATGATGGTGACCGGCTTGGTGTTGATGACGAACGCGGTTCCCACCACGCTGGGGTCGCCGGCGTAATCCTGCTGCCAGGTGTCATAGCTCGTGACGGCGGTGATGGGCGCGCCCTTCTGGTCGTCGGCATCCACAAAGAACCGGCCGGCTGCCGGCGTAAGCCCAAAGACGCGGAAATAATTGCCGGAGACGAAGGTTCCTATGACGGATTTGGCGACGGTCTGGGGTCCGGCGCGGCGGACGGTAATGGGCCGCCAGGCGAAGCCGGACTCCATCGCGGCCAGCTCTTCGAACTCCGGCAGATTCTTCTTGAACAGGTAATAGGTGTCTGTGGCAAAGAGCGAGTTGTCCCCGTCATCGCTCCAGCCGTCGCCCACGCAGCAGGCGTCTGTGTCGCCGATGCGGACGAGGGTTTTGGGATCGGTGACGGGCAGGTTATGCAACAGGATGGCGTTGACCAGGGTAAAGATGGCCGAGTTGGCGCCGATGCCGAGGGCGAGGGTGAGCAGCACGGTGACGGTGAATCCCGGCGTCTTGCGCAGTTGGCGGAAAGCAAACCGGAGATCCTGCACGAGAACTCGCATCGCTTAACCTCCATAGATGAAGGCTTATCAGGGGGAAAACATGTGATGCACCACAATAGGGGAAAGCATGCGATGCACCACAAGAATTCTGCACCGGCCGCATTGAAATCAATAGGTTAGCGACCTCAAGAGGGCGGGCGTGCGTTCACAACTGAGAAAGGGTGTTGGAAATCGGACACTTGGCGGGAGGGGACAAAGGGACAAAGGGACAAAGGGATAAAGGGACAAAGGGACAAAGGGATAAAGGGATAAAGGGACCAAGGGATAAAGGGGCCAAGGGACCAAGGGAAGGGCGGACAAGAGAACAGAGAACAGGGAACAGGGACTAGGGAACAAGGGACTAGGGAACAAGGGACTCGGGAACAAGGGACTAGCGACTGGGTTTCAGGACTTGGGGGAGAAAATTTGCGCGGCGGTGGTGGCGTATTGTTCGGGCGTGTTCATGTCGGCGGTGAGGAGCGGGTCGGGGACGGGGATGTATTCGATATGCTGCGCGCAGGCGCGCCGGACTTTGCGCGCGTTGCTGGTGACCGGAGCGCGGAGAAAGGCTTGAATGAGCTTGCGGCCGGCGAGGAGAGGATGACCGTGCTTGCCGTTGTAGACCGGGGCGACGGCCCACAGGCCGCGCTCGAGGGCCTGCGCGAAGGCAGTTTGGAGGGCCTGGAAAGACGTGGCGCTGAGGGGGGGACAGTCGACGGGGGTGATCATGGCGGCGTTTGAGCCGCGGTCGAGCGCGGCGCGTAAGCCTACCTGCAGAGAGCTGAATTGGCCCCGCTCAGGCGCGGGATTGAGGACCAGCGATGCGCCGCAGGCGGCGGCGATGGGGGCGAGGCGCTCGGCGTTGGTTCCGGCGACGACGACGGTGGCTTCAACAAAGGGCTGGAGAGCGGCGATGGTGGCGGATAGCAGCGTGTTCCCCCCAGGAGAAGGGGCGGGCGCCGCGCCGGGCAGCGACGGAGGCCAGGGGAGTAGAGCTTTGTCCTGACCCATGCGCGAGGAGGCGCCGGCGGCGAGAATGACGGCGCAGAGGCCGGGAGGGGCGGACATAGGGAGACGATAGCAGGGAACAGGGAACAGGGAACAGGGACTGGGGACTGGGGACTAGGGACTGGGGACTAAGGGACTGAGGGAGGGGTCAGGCGGGGTCAGCGGAGCTGGGGCAGGGGTCTTTGGCGAGGAGCTCGGCGGCTTCTTCGGAAGCGGCGGTGGTGGGATGGTGGCCGCTGTGAAACCAGCTCATGTGGGGCAGGGCGCGCTCGGCGTGGCGGCGAAGGCCGATCAGCTCGGCGACGATGGAGACGGCGATTTCTTCCGGAGTGATGGCGCCGATGTCGAGCCCTACGGGCGAATGGACGCGGTCGAAGAGCTGGGGGTCGAGGCCCTCGCGGGTGAGCTCGCGAAAGACGGTGATGATTTTGCGCTTGGAGCCAATCATGCCGATGTAGCGGGCGGGCGTTAGCACGGCCCAGCGCAGCACCCGCATGTCGTCACGATGGCCGCGGGTGGCGATGACGATGTAAGAGGACTCGCTGGGAGAAAGGCGCGCGAGGGCCTGGTCGAAGTCCTCGGCGAGGACCTGGCGGGCGGCGGGAAAGCGCTCGGCGTTAGCGTACAGATCGCGATCATCGGCGACGATGACCGCGAAGCCGGCATTGTGGGCGGCTTTATAGAGCTCGAGGGAGACGTGGCCGGCGCCAAAGATATAGAGCAGCGGCGAGGGCAGCACCGGCTCGATGAAGATTTCGAGCGTGCCTCCGCAGACCAGGCCAGTGTCATATTTGGGGTCCTGGTTGAGGTCGAAGGTGAGGGTGCGGGGCTTTTCGCCGGCCATGACTTCGCGGGCGGCCTGCCAGACCTCGGCCTCGACGCAGCCGCCGCCGATGGTGCCGGCGATCGAGCCGTCGTCGCGGACGAGCATCTTGGCGCTTTTGAACGAGGGAATGGAGCCGCGCACGTTGACGATGGTGGCCACGGCTCCTTTGTGGCCTGCGCGCTGCAGCTTCACGATTTCCTCGTAGATTTCCATCCTTCTGTCGATTATTGGGTTTGGTTGCGGGAGTGTCAATCGGGGGAGGGCCCGTTTTAGAGCCTGAACCGCGGCTCACAAGTGTCCGAAATTGAACAGCCGAATGATGCAACCGGTCACTCCGGTGTGTCTGGCGGCTGCCGATTTTCGAAGGAATGCCGTTTATTATCAATCGCCGGGAACCGGGGGCGGGGTGGCGCCGTAGATGCAGTGTAGGTTTTGTCATGGATATCGCACGGCCCGACTTGAAGAAGAAGAGAAGACGCCGGATGCTGCTATGGTCCGCTGCCGGTGTTGTGGTCCTGAGTTCGCTCGCGTTCGCGGTTTCGCGGCTCAAGCCGGCGGCGCCGACGGTGGACCGCTCGACGATTTGGACGGATACGGTGAAACGCGGGCCGCTGATCCGGCAAGTGCGGTCGTCGACGGGGAGCCTGGTGCCGCGGGAGGATTCGATTGAGTTGATCCCTGCCCAAACCGACGCGACGGTGGTGCGCATTCGGGTTTTGCCGGGCACGCAGGTGACGCCGGATACGGTGATCATGGATCTGGCCGATCCGCAACTCGAGCAGGAAGTGCTGAACGCGGAGTTGGCGCTGAAGGCGGCGCAAGCGGATTACAAGAGCCTGCAGGCCACGTTGGAAAGCACTTTGATGGACAAGAAGACGGCGGCCGCGCAGGTGGACGCGGACTACACGCAGGACAAATTGCAGGCGCAGACCGATAAGGCGCTGTTCGATCTGGGCGTGATTTCCGGTCTGGCCTACGAAAAGTCGAAGAGCACGGCCGACCAATTGACGACTCAGTACCAGTTGAGCCAGCAGCAGCTCGATGTGAATCAGAAGGCGATCGAGGTGCAACTGGCGTCGCAGAAGGCGAAGATCGACCAAGCGCAGGCGCTTTACGACCTCTATGAAAAGCAGGCGCAGGCGCTGCAAGTGCGGTCGACGATTTCGGGCACGCTGGCCCCGCTGGCCACACCGGTGCAAGTGGGCGAACACGTGACCGCAGGGACCTCAGTAGCCGAAGTGATTCAGCGCGACAAGCTGAAGGCGGCGCTGCAGATTGCGGAAACCCAGGCGCGCGACATCCAGATTGGCCAGCCCGCCACGATCGACACGCACAACGGCGTGATTCCGGGGCATGTGACGCGCATCGATCCCGCGGTGGTGAACGGAACGCGGACGGTTGACGTAATGCTGGATGGGCCGCTGCCGCCGGGAGCGGTTCCACAATTGAGCGTGGACGGAACGATCGATTTGGAGCGCATGAGCAACGTGCTCTATGTAGGCCGGCCGGCGCTGGGCAACGAGGACTCGACCATCAGCATGTTCGAGGTCGACCCAGACGGCAAAGGCGCGACGCGGGTCTCGGTGAAAGTGGGCCGCGCTTCGGTGAACGACATCCAGGTGATCGCAGGCCTGAAGGACGGCGACACGGTGATTCTTTCTGACATGTCGCGCTACGACAACGTGGATCGCATCCGGCTGGATTGAGAAAAGCAGGGACCAAGGGAACGAGTGACTAGGGACTAAGGGACCTGGGGACTAGGGACTAAGGGACCTGGGAAGGGCGAGCGTGTGGGCGGCTTCAGGGCTGGGATGGACTGCAGAGCGTTTCCGGCGAACGATGACCGATCACTAGATCGCTGACGATGGATTGCTGATCGCTAACCGCTGATCAATGACCACTGATCAACAACCACTGAGAAGAGACCACTGAGAAGAGACCACTGAGAAGGGACCGCTAAGAAGGGAAACGGGAGGACGGCATGGCAACGGATGGCAAATTGATTGAGATCGAGGATTTGACCAAGATCTTTTACACCGACGAAGTGGAGACGCATGCGCTCTCCGGCATTCATCTGACCATTTCGCGGGGCGAATATGTGGCCATGTCGGGGCCGTCGGGCTGCGGCAAATCCACATTGCTTTCGATTCTGGGGCTGCTGGACACGCCGACGGGGGGCCGGTATATGTTGAACGGCAATCCGGTGGAAAATCTGAGCTTCAGCGATCGGTCGCGCATTCGCAATCAGGAGATCGGCTTCATTTTTCAGAGTTTTAACCTGATTGGCGATTTGACGGTTGAGGAGAACGTGGAGTTGCCGCTGACCTATCGCGCGGGCATGCCTTCGGCGGAGCGCAAGCGGCGCGTCAAGGAAGCGTTGGAGCGGGTGAACATGGCGCACCGCATGCGGCATTATCCGGCGCAGCTCTCCGGCGGCCAGCAACAACGCGTGGCCGTAGCGCGGGCGCTGGCCGGTTCGCCGTCGATTTTGCTGGCCGATGAGCCGACCGGCAACCTGGACTCGAAGAACGGCGAAGCGGTGATGCACCTGTTGGCCGATTTGCATCGCGAGGGATCCACGATCTGCATGGTCACGCACGATCCGCGGTTTGCCCGCCACGCGGAGCGCGAGGTGCATTTGTTCGACGGCAAGGTGGTTTCGGAAGAAGAGCTGAAGAAGCTGGAAATTGAAGCGGAGGCGTGAAGGGGCAGGGATCAGGGATTAGGGATCAGAGAAGGCGGGCAGGCAGCAGGGACCAAGGGACGAAGGGACCAAGAGACCAAGGGAACGAGGGACCAAAGCATGCTGGTGAGGGAGTAAGGGGCTGCGCTGCGAACCGACCACCGCTCACTGTCCGCCGATTGCCGTTCACGCCGTTTACCTGGCACGTCGCTCGCTGTTCTTCGCCTGTCGCTCACGAACCACCGGCGACGGTGGCCGGCGGTGGCGATTCCGGCGGCGCACGCCGCTTCCATCGAGCCCGTCGAGGCGCTTCGCAACGAGTAACGCACTGCATCGAGAACGGGAGAACAGGCGATGAATCATGTGTGGCTCGACATTCGCTTTGCCCTGCGCCAGTTGCGCAAGTCGCCAGGCTTCACGCTGACCGCGGCGCTCACGCTGGCCTTCGGCATCGGGGCCACGACGGCGATCTTCTCGATCGTGGAGGGGGTTCTGTTGCGGCCTTTGCCGTTCCGCGACCCCGGGCGGCTGGTGGTGCTTTCCGACGTTCTGGCGGGAACCAACTTCGGCGGCAATGGCGAATCCGGGGTCACGATTCCGGACATTCTTGCCTACGAACGATACACGCGCGGCTTTGCCGGCTTAGGGGGTTTCGCCCAGACTGGCTATGAACTGTCGGGGGCCGGCGCTCCGGCCCAGATCAGCGCGACGCGCGTGACGGCCAGCATCTTTCCCACGCTGGGCGTGGGCCCCTTGATCGGCCACGCATTTACGCAACAGGAGGACGACGGCAGCGTGCAGGTGGCGGTGATCAGTTATGGTATGTGGCGCAGCCGATTTGCGGGCGACACCCACATCCTGGGCCGCAAGATTCTGCTCGACCGCAAGCCGTACCAGATTATCGGGGTGATGCCGCGCAGTTTTGAGTTTCCGCTGGTTCCCGGCCAGTTGAACCGGAGCCAGTTGTGGGTTCCCTTGAGTCCCACGCACGATGAGCTGACGATTGGCGCGGCGAGTTGGTGCTGCGGGACGGTGGGGCGGCTCAAGCCCGGCGTGACGGCTGCGCAGGCCCAGCAGGATGCCGAACAGGTGGCGCAACAAATCATGCGCGGCTATCCGGCGTTCATGACCAGCCTGCACATCAGCGCCGTGGTGCACTCGCTGGCGGAAGATACGGTGGCGGAGGCGCGGCCTTTGCTCCGCACGCTGTTTCTGGCCGTGGCCGTGGTGCTTTTTATCGCCTGCGCAAATCTGGCCGGGCTGCTGCTGGTGCGGGTGCTCCGCCGACGGCGCGAGATTGCAGTGCGGCTGGCGCTGGGATCGGGCGGACGGGCGATTGTCCGGCAGACGTTGATCGAGACGCTGGCGCTGAGCATTGCCGGCGGCTTATTGGGCCTGGGCCTGGCCGACGCGGCGCTGCGCGTGGGCGTGAGCTTTTTGCCGGAGACACTGCCCCGCATCGACTCCATCCGCCTCGATTGGCGCGTGGTGGGTTTCGCGTTGGGCGCCGCGGTTCTGACCGGCCTGTTGTGCGGGCTGATCCCGGCGCTGGCCGCCGCGCGCACGGGCGTAAACGAGACCTTGAAGGAGGGCGGGCGCACGGGAACGAGCCGCGTGCATGCGCGGCTGCGCTCGGCGCTGGTGGTGACGGAGATTGCCGTGGCCCTGGTGCTGCTGATTGCGTCGGGCTTGCTGTTGCGCAGCTTTGAGAAACTGCGCGAAGTCGATCTGGGTTTCCGCACCGACCACATGCTGACCGCGGATTACGGCTTGCCGCAAAAGCAGTACTCGACGCAGGCTTCGATTGACGCATTCAACGACACCTTGCTCGGCGGACTTCGCCATTTGCCGGGAGTTGAAGAGGTCGGCGTTACTTCGTCGCTGCCCGGCAGCGGGGATAACGGCAACTGGAATTCGTTTGTCGCGGATGGCTACGTCCCCTCAAGAGGCGAGGGGTTGAGTCTTTCCTGGGCTTCGCGCGTGATGGGCGATTACTTCACCGCGGCCGGCATTCCGCTTTTGCGTGGACGCGCCTTCACCGACGCGGATAACGCCAAGGCTCCCCTGGTGTGCGTGGTGAACCGCGCGTTGGCGCAGCATTTCTGGCCGGGGCAGGACCCCATCGGCAAACGCGCGCGCTGGGGGATGAAGGAGACGCCCACGCCGTGGATGACGGTGGTGGGCGAAATCAGCGACATCAAGCAGACGGGTCCGGCCGAGCCTACGCGGTATCAAATCTACCAACCCTATAGCCAAATGAACGCCTCTTTCGGTTCGCTTGTGCCTCCCGACTCGCTGGATGGGCAAGGCGGCGTGATGGTGCTGCGCACCGCGCTCGCGCCGGACGAGATGATGGATGCGTTGCGGGACACGGTGCGGTCGATCGATCCGCAATTGCCGCTCACCCATGTGCAGTCAATGGACCAGGCGGTGAGCGAGACCGAGGCGCCACGCCGCTTTAACGCCGCGCTGATTTCGAGCTTTGCCGCCGCGGCGGTGCTGCTGGCGCTGCTGGGCGTTTACAGCGTGATCGCGTTCTCCGCCGCGATGCGCACGCAGGAGATGGCCATTCGCCTGGCGCTGGGATCGCCCCGCTCGGGTGTGATGGGGATGATTCTTGCCTCAGGCGCGAAGCTGGGTGTGATTGGTTGCGCGATCGGCGCGGCGGGTGCGGTGTTTGCCACGCGGCTTTTGCGCACACTGCTGTTTGAGGTGAGCCCGCTCGATCCGTGGGTGATGGCGCTGGCCGCAGTGACGATTTTTGCGCTGGCGCTGGCAGCGTCGCTGGCCCCTGCGCGGCGGGCGGCGGCGATTGAACCGATGGAAGCGCTGCGCATGGAGTGAGGAAGGCAGCTATCAGTTTTCAGCTATTAGCTATCGGTTATTGGCTAGTCGCTTCCAGGTCGTCGTGCTGGGGATTGCCGCTCGGTTGTCGAGTGAGTTTCGGTGGGAACGGAGGAGAAGCGGAAGCTGAGGGCTGAAAGCTGACGGCTGAAAGCTAAAATCTCGAAGCTATTCGCTGGTGGCCAGCGGTCAGGATCCAGGAGCTCGAAACCGGCCGTTGGGAATAGGAGGTTCAGGTGGTGCTTCAGAACATTCAATACGCGTTGCGGCAGTTGCGCAAGTCGCCGGGGTTTACGGCGACGGCCGTGCTAACGCTGGCTCTGGGCATCGGCGCCAATACAGCTATTTTCACGCTGGTCCAGGAGATTCTGCTGCGTTCGCTGCCGGTGGTCAATCCCGCGCAGCTTTACCGCATTGGCGACAACGACGATTGCTGCGTCGAGGGAGGGTTTCCAGGCGATGCGAGCGACACGGGCGACTTCACGATCTTTTCCTTCGATCTTTACCAATACCTGAAGAAGGCGGCGCCGGAGTTCGAGCAGTTAGCCGCAGTCCAGGCCGGCGAGGGACAGTGGAGCGTGCGCCGAGGCGACGCGGAGCCGAAATCTCTGTATGTCGAACCTGTTTCCGGCAATTATTTTTCGGCGCTGGGCATTCGCCCGTTTGCGGGGCGTCTTTTTCGGGATAGCGACGACACGCCCGCCGCCGCGCCGGCCGTTGTGCTGAGCTATCGCGCATGGCAGGGCGAATACGCCTCCGACGGCAACATTGTCGGCTCGACCGTCTACATTCAAACCAAACCGTTCACCGTCATTGGCGTGGCGCCGCCGGGGTTCTTCGGCGACCGAGTCTCGGATACTCCGCCCGATGTGTGGCTGCCGCTCGACATGGAACCGTACGTGCGCGGTTCGAGCTCGATCCTGCACCACGAACTCGACAACTGGCTGTATGCGGTTGGCCGGCTACGGCCGGGTGTGAACGTGGCGGCGCTGCAGGCGAAGATTACCGGCGCTTTGCGGCAGTGGCTTTACGCGCAGCCGACGCTGACGGCGAATGGCGGCGCGGCCATCATTCCCAAGATGCACGTGGTGCTGACGTCCGCCGGAGGCGGCATCCAGAACCTGCAAGAGCGTACGGGCCAGGGCATCAAGCTGCTGATGATCCTTTCCTCGGTGGTTTTGCTGATTGCCTGCGCCAACATCGCCAACCTGATGCTGGCGCGGGCCACCACGCGACGCGGGGAGATTGCGGTGCGGATGGCGCTGGGCGCGGGGCGCAGAACGGTGATCCGCCAGATTTTGACGGAAAGCATTTTGCTCAGTTTCATCGGAGGCGTGGCGGGGCTGGCGGTAGCCTATGCAGGCTGCCACACGATTCTGGCGCTGGCGTTTCCCGGCGCCAAAAACATGTCCATCAGCGCCAATCCATCGTGGACGGTGCTGGGATTTGCATTTGTAGTTTCGCTGCTTACGGGAATTTTATTTGGCGCGGGGCCGGCGTGGCTTTCGTCGCACGCGCAACCCGCGGATGCGCTGCGTGGGGCCAACCGCTCCACGCACGACCGCTCGTCTTTGCCGCAGAAGGCGCTGGTGGTGTTTCAGGCGGCGCTGTCGGTGGTGCTGATTGCGGGCGCGATCCTGATGACCCGGTCCCTGGCCAACCTGGAACATCAAAATTTCGGCGTGGTGACGGCGAACCGGTACGTGCTGCACTTCGATCCGGCGGGCGCGGGCTATACGGTGGCTCGCTTGCCGGGTCTTTATCGCCAAATTGAGGACCGCTTCTCCGCGTTGCCGGGGGTGGTGAGCATGAGCCTCTCGATGTACAGCCCGCTCGAAGGCGACAACTGGGGCGAGTGCGTGATTCAACAGGGACACCCGGCTCCGCGGCCCGGCGACAACTGCGGCTCAACCTGGGACCGGGCCAGTGATAATTTTCTGCCTTCCATCGGAGTGCCCATGGTGAAAGGACGCGATTTGAACGAGCAGGACACGGCCGCGTCGCCGCCGGTGGCGGTCGTCAATCAGACCTTCGCCAAACACTTCTTTCCCAACCAGGACCCGATTGGGCGTCACTTCGGCATCGATTTTCCGGAATATTCAGGCAGCATCGAGATTGTGGGCGTCTTCCGCGATTTCAAAATGAACAATCCGCGCGACAAAGTGCGGTCCGTCTTTCTGCGCCCGCTGACGCAGCAGTTCACCTATACGCAACCCTCAATGATCACCACCGAAACGCAATCGATGTTCATGAACGCGATGATTCTCGATTTCAATGCGCCGCAACAGAACGTGGAGGGACTGGCGCGGCGGACGCTTGCCGGCATCGATCCCAATTTGACCGTGACCGATCTGCGCTCGTTCGGCGGGCAAGTGGCGGGCAACTTCGCCCAGGAGCGGCTGGTGGCGAGGCTGACCAGCCTGTTCGGGATATTGGCGCTGATCCTGGCGTCGATTGGGTTGTATGGGGTGATGTCGTACTTCGTCGCGCAGCGCACGAGTGAAATCGGCATTCGCATGGCGCTGGGAGCGACGCGGCAGACGGTGGTGGCGATGGTGATGCGCGGCGCGTTGTGGCAGATTGCGATTGGCCTGGCGTTGGGCATTCCCGCGGCGCTGGTCGCTGGTCATTTTATGACCAGCCAGCTTTACGAGGTGAAGGGCTACGATCCGCTGGCTTTCGCCGGCGCCACAATTGTGCTCGGCGTGTGCGCGGCCGTGGCCGGGTTCATTCCCGCGCGCCGGGCCGCGTCGATTGAACCGATGAAGGCGCTGCGGATTGAGTAAGGCAGGGACTAGGGACTAGGGACTAGGGACTGGGGACTAAGGAATAGGGAACATGATTGAGCTGAAAAACGTGGAGCGAAGTTACAAGACCGGGCACACGGAAACATGGGTGCTGCGGCGGATTGCGCTGACGGTGCGCGAGGGCGAGTTTGTGACCGTGATGGGGCCTTCAGGGGCGGGGAAATCGTCGCTCTTGAATGTGCTGGCGCTGCTCGACGACGGGTGGCTGGGCGAGTATTGGTTCGGCGAGACGCCGGTGCACACGCTGAACCGCAAGCAGCGCGCGGATCTGGCGCGGCAGCGCATCGGCATGGTCTTCCAGAGCTATCACCTGCTCGACGACCTCACCGTGGCGGAAAATATTGACCTGCCCCTTTCGTACAAGAATCTGCCCGCCAAAGAGCGACAGGGAATGGTGGCCGACATTCTGGATCGTTTTCAAATCGTGGCCAAGAAGGACCTGTTTCCGAGCCAGCT
Organism: Acidobacteriaceae bacterium; assembly: GCA_030041305.1. GTDB lineage: Bacteria > Acidobacteriota > Terriglobia > Terriglobales > Acidobacteriaceae > Telmatobacter. The sequence goes on along the minus strand of JASHOC010000139.1, from coordinate 36,152 downwards.
TTCCGGCGGGCAACAACAGCTGGTGGGCATTGCGCGCGCTGTGGTGCACGCGCCGGCGCTGCTGCTGGCCGACGAGCCGACGGGGAACCTGCACTCCACGCAGGCGCGGGAGATCATGGAGCTTTTCTGCGAGCTCAACCGCCAGGGAACGACGATTGTGCAGGTGACGCATTCGGATGAAAATGCGCGCTACAGCAAGCGGGTGGTGGAACTGCGGGACGGATGGATCACGAGAGACGAAGTGATGGCGCCAAACCACGCGGAGGTGGGAACCAAGTGAATCGCAGCCGGTTAACGCAATGGAAGAAGAATGCGGCGAAATGGGGCGGGATCGAAATGGGGGCCGCAGCCGCGATGGTTCTGCTGCATGTGCATCTGGCTTTGGGCGCGCAGCCGCCGGCCGCGGCCCGGCCGCCCGCGCCGAACGCGGTGGCGGATCAGCAAACGGCTGCTCCGGAGGCTCCTGCGCCGGCGACGAAAGCGGCCGCAGAGGGTGCGCCCACACTGGCGCAGCAAATGCAGCAACAGCAGCAGCAGACGATTACCTCGCCGCAACCGTTTTACGTGCCGCTACCGCACTCGCATAAGCCATTTGCAGCCTATGAGCCCAGCACGGCGCCGGAGCTGAACCTCAACAACTCACCGCGCCTGCAAAACCTGATCCGCGACGGGAAGCTGTACATCTCCCTCCACGACGCGATCGATCTCGCCATCGAGAACAACCTCGATATCGCTTATTTCCGCTATAACTTTCCTATTGCGCAAATGGATCTGGCTCGGACCAAAGCAGGTGGTCAGGCCAACGGCGTCAACACTAACATTGTGCAGAGCACTCAGGGCGGCTTCGGCGCCGGAACTTCCTCCGGGGGATCCAGCTCCGGCCTCGCGGCCGCGGGCACCGGAGGCATTGTGACCTCCGCCCTTGGCGCGGGCGCCCCGGTGCCCTCCTTCGATCCGTATCTCACGTTTCAGGGACTGGTGGACCACACGGTTACGCAGGAAGAGAACATCTTCCAGTTCGGGACGCCTATCCTGAAGACCAACACCATCAAAGGCTACGGCAGTTTCAGCCAGTATTTTCCTCTCGGAACGAACCTGTATGTGCAATACGCCGGAGAGCGGATCACCAGCAACAGCCCTTACGACGTGATCAATCCCACGCTTTATTCCTATTTCACCGCGCAGATTACGCAGCCGTTGCTCTCAGGATTCGGACTGGCGAGCAACGAGCGCTATATCCACATTGCGAAGAGCAATATGCAGATCACCGATCTGGCCTTCAAGGCGCAGGTGATTGCCACTGTCACCCAGATCGAGAATATCTACTGGACCCTTGTGGGTGCGTACGAGGACGAGCAAATCAAGGCGCGTTCGCTCGACTTTGCCAAGCAGACGCTGGCTGACGACCAGAAGCAGCTCCAGCTCAATGCCATTCCGGCCACGCAGGTGATGAAGGATGAGTCCGCCGTGGCCACTAGCGAAGGCGACCTCACCGTTGCGGCCGCCACTCTGCGGCTGAACGAATTGCTATTGAAGAACGCCGTAACCAAGAGCGACGATCCGCTGATCGATCAAATGCCGGTCATTCCCCTCGATCTGAAAGGCGAGACCGATCCTAACGCTTCGCAACCGATTGACGATCTGATCGCCGAAGCCGAAAGGAACCGCCCTGAAGTGGGCATCTACCAGCAGCAGGCCGAGATTCAGCGGGCCAACCTAAAGGGCGTGAACAGCGAGCTGCTGCCCACGCTCAACATGTACGGCTTCTACGAAGGCGCGGGTATTGCCGGCCCCAAGAATCCGTACTGCGACCTCGGCCCCGCGGAATGCGCCACCACGTTGCCGACCGCTTTCCCTAACATGCTGGAGAACACCTTCAATTACTCCGCGCCGGAATACCAGGTGGGCATGACGCTGCAGATCAACCTCCGCAACCGCGTCGTAAAGGCCGATCAGTTTCGCGCCGTGCTCCAATACCGCCAAAGCCAGATCACCTACCAGCAACAGCAGAAGGGTATCCGCTTCGACGTGCGCAACTCGCAATTCGCGCTGCAGCAGGCGCAGGCCCGCGTGGAGGCTGCGCAGCAAGCCCGCGACCTGGCCCAGCGCACCTTCGACATCACCAAACAGGAACAGCAGCTCGGCGCAAAATCGAGTTTCGACACCCTGTCGGCTGAAAACGATCTGGCGGTGGCTGAATCCGCTCTCGACGCCGCTCAGACTGCGTATGAAACGGCTAAGGTGGACATTGACCGGGCCACCGGAACAACGCTGCAGCGGATGGGCGTTTCGATCGACGACGCGAAATCGGGCGTAGTGACACATGCGCCGTAGAATGACAGAAGGGATCCATGCCAGCAGAAGCGCCTTCCATCTCGAATGAAACCCCGCGTGAACGGCAGGTCACGTCGGTGCTGGCAGCCGACGATCAAGCGCACATCCTGGAGGCGGTGGAGCTGCTGCTCAAGCCGCAGGGGATCGATGTAGATTGCGTACGCTCGCCGCAGTTGCTGATGGAAGCTCTCGGCCAGCGGGACTACGACGTGCTTCTCATCGACCTGAACTACACGCGCGACACCACCTCAGGCCAGGAGGGGCTGGAGTTACTCGATCGCATTCATGAGTTCGACCCGCGCCTGCCGGTGATCGTGATGACGGCGTGGGGCAACATCGATCTGGCGGTCGAATCGATGAAGCGGGGCGCGCGCGATTTTGTGCAAAAGCCCTGGGAGAACGAGCGTCTGATTGCGCAGATTCGCCTGCATGCGGAGTTGCGCCAGGCCCTGCGCCGCGCCCGTCAACTGGAGCTGGAAAACCGGCTGCTGCGTGCGGAAGGCCTGCCGGAATTCATTGCCAGCGCGCCTTCGATGCAGCCGGTTCTCGACCTGATTGCGCAGGTGGGGCCTTCGGACGCCAACGTGCTCATTACCGGGGAGCACGGCACGGGCAAAGAGATCGTCGCCCGCCTGCTGCACGCGGCGTCGCCGCGCTCGCGCATGGCGCTGGTGGCGGTGAATGCCGGCGGATTGCCGGAGGGAACCTTCGAGAGCGAAATCTTCGGGCATGTGAAAGGCGCGTTCACCGACGCACGCGCCGATCGCATTGGGCGCTTCGAACTGGCCAATGGCGGCACGCTGTTTCTGGACGAAATCGCCAACGTTCCGCTGCGGCAGCAGGCGAAGCTGTTGCGGGTGCTCGAGACCGGAGAATTGGAGCGCGTGGGCTCGTCGCAGACGCGGCGCGTAGATGTGCGGCTGCTGTGCGCAACGAATGCGCAATTGCGCGAGGAGGTGGAGACCGGGAACTTTCGCGAGGACCTTCTGTTCCGCATCAACACCGTGGAGATTCACCTGCCCGCATTGCGCGACCGGCGCGAGGACATTCCGCTGCTGGCCCAGCATTTTCTCAACCGCAACCGGAGCCGGTATCGCAAGCAGGTGGCTGGGTTTGCGCCCGCGGCCATGCAACAGCTGATGCAATATTCCTGGCCGGGGAACGTGCGGGAACTGGAGCACGCCGTGGAACGCGCCGTGCTGCTATGCCGCGGGGACGAGATTCAACCGGCCGATCTGGCCATTGCGGGGGCGCGCCAAGCTGCGCCGTCTTTTGAGAACATGAGCATTGACGAGGTCGAGGCGCTGCTTATCCGCAAGGTGCTGCGCCGCTGCGACGGAAACATCTCCCAAGCCGCCGAAGCCCTGGGCTTGAGCCGCGCCGCGCTCTACCGGCGCATCGAAAAGTATGGCCTATGAGACGGTCAAACGGCGCCGGCGACGCTCGGCCATTCGCCGGACGTGGTTTTTTTCCCTGCTGCTGACGCTGCCCGCGTTTGTCTGCATCGCCGTTTTTCTGTATCAGCGCCAGCTCGGAGTTGTGCCCGCGCTGCTTTTGGCCGCTTGTCTGCTGATCTATCTGGGGCTGATTGCCTCGGCGCTGATCGACGGACTCATCCGTCCCCTGCAAACGCTCTCGAACGTGGTTGCCTCGTTACGCGAAGGCGACTACTCCTTCCGCGCGCGCGGAGCAGGCGCTCAAGACGCCTTGGGCGAACTGGCCGCGGAAATCAATTTCCTTGCCGACCTGCTGCAAAAGCAGCGCGTGCGGTCGCTGGAGGCAACAGCGCTGCTGGCGCGCATCCTGGAAGTGATGAACGCGCCCCTGTTCGCCTTTGACCGGCAAGAGCGCCTGCGGCTGGTGAACGACGCCGGGCTGCGGCTGCTGGCGTTGCCGTCGGGGCGGTCTCTCGGGCGCTCGGCGCGCGAATTGGGGCTCGAAGATCTACTCCACGCGTCGGATCAATCGACGCACTCTTTTGCCGCGAGTCCCGCACGCTGGCTGCTGCGCACGGCGCATTTCCGTCAGGACGGCGCGCCGCACACGCTGCTGCTGCTGGCCGATGTAAGCCAGCCGTTACACGAAGAAGAACAAGCGGCCTGGAAGCGGCTGATTCGCGTGCTGGGCCACGAGCTTTCGAACTCGCTCGCGCCGATCAAATCGATCGCAGGCAGCCTGCTGGCGCGTGTCGAGAGCCTGGGCGATGCGGCGGCGATGGCGGATTTTCGGCGCGGCCTCGGCGTGGTGGAGAGCCGCGCCGACGCCTTGCACCGCTTTGTGCAGTCGTATCGACGCCTGGCGCAGTTGCCGCCGCCGCGGCTGCAGCCGGTCTCGGTGGGGCCGCTGCTGGAGCGGGTGGTGTTGCTCGAACAGCGACTGCCGATCCACCTGGTTCCCGGCCCGCAGGTGACCCTCAACGCGGATCCCGACCAGTTGGAGCAGATGTTCATCAATCTGCTGGCGAACGCGGTCGACGCCTCGCTTGCAAACGGGTCGGAACCGGTAAGCGCCACCTGGAGCCTGGCAGGATCGAACCTTCAGTTCATGATCGAAGACCGCGGACTGGGCATCGCCAATGCGGAAAACCTGTTTGTGCCTTTTTACACCACGAAGCCGACGGGCAGCGGGGTGGGCCTGGCGCTGGCGCAACAGATTGCGCGTGCGCACGGCGGAGAGATTCGGCTTGTCAACCGCGAGGATGGGGCTGGCGCACGGGCCACCGTTCGGCTGCCGCTGGGGCCGGCGCGCGAATCCGATTTCGAAGGAGGAGCGGAAGCGCGCGCTGAGGCGAAGGCTGAATCGAGGTCTGAATTTGCACGGGAGAATTAAAAGTTACATCGTTCCGCCAACTGCGGAAGTTCGGTTAAATCTTATGCATCAGAGCACTTCTCCTTCAGATTTACGGCGGTTCTCCAATTCCCGTGAAGTTTTGAGGGGCGTGCCAGGTGGCGTTTTCCTGGGAAAAACGCCACTCAACGTTCGAGGTTCTGCTCTACACCAACTGGAGAACCGCTATAGCCTTTGCAATTTCAGTGGAGGGTGGCGATTCTTTGAGGGAATCGCCACTTGATTTCCCGGCATCGGTGTGCAGCAGAAGGAGAAGTGCTATAACAGCCCGGCCGGCGCGGTGCATCCGTATGATCACGGCGGGCGGAAAACGGGTCTTCCTGCGGTGGCAGCAAGACGTAGAGCCGTCTTTGTTCAGGGCACAAGGATGATTTTTCCCTTTGCGCCGTGGCTCTCGGCCAGCCGGTGCGCTTCCTGGATATCGCTCAGCTTCATCACCTTCGCAATGGGAATTGCAAACTCGCCGCGGGCCACATCGTCGGCCAGCTCATGGAGACGCGAGGCGTCGGAAACGGCCATGATGGCCCGGACATGAATGTCCCGGCCCTTTGCGCCGGCAGGCTCGCCCAGCACCGAGCCGAGCACGCCGCCGGCGCGCAACGTTTTCAGCAGCCGCTCGATCGCCGGCCCGTCCACAGTATCGGCAATCGCGTCGAGATCGAAAAGTTTTTCGATCTCCTTCTCGTCGTCCATGGCGATGGCGCCGGCGACCGCAAGCTTCATTGCCTCATCAAGCTCGGAGCGGCGTACGCCGGCCAGCACGCGCGCGCCGTGCTTTTTGGCCACATGAACGGCCGAGCGGCCCACGCCGCCCAGCGCTCCGGTGACCAGGACCGTTTGCCCCGAAGTCGGCTTCACGGCGCGCTCAATGAGTTGCGCGCCGGTGGTGACCACCAGCGGCAGCGCGGCGGCCTGCTCAAAGCTCAGGGCGCCGGGGATGGGCGCGAGCACATCGGCTTTGGCGGTGGCGTACTCGGCGTAGGCGCCGTTGGCCAGCGCCATCACCCGCATGCCTTTTGCGAAACCGGTGACGCTTCGACCGGCCGCCTCCACTTCACCGGCCAGGTCGCGGCCAAGGATCGCGGGGAACTCGATGGGCATGCGCTGGCGAACGGCGCCGCTCCGAATCTTGTAGTCGACCGGATTGATGCTGGTGGCGCGGACGCGAACGAGCACTTCGTAGTCGCCGTAAGGAGGGAGATCGACGTCGGCATAGCGCAGTTTTTCCGGTCCCCCGTATTCCTCCAAGAGAACTGCCTTCATGGTCTCCTCCTTTGGGAGGTACGATGCGCGGAACCGTACCTGCGCAACAGGCGAGGCGCAATTCGCGCTTGCCTTATCCTTAGATTCGGCGGGGGCAGGATGCGCTTCGCCTCACACGTTCTGTTGCGCCCACTTTTCGATGCGGCTGAGCGCTTCCATCAGGTTCTCCATCGAATTGGCGACGCTGAAACGCAGAAATCCCTCGCCATACTTGCCGAAGGAAGTTCCCGAAAGCGCCGCGACGCCCGCTTCGTCGAGGAGCGCGTCGGCCAAGCGCTTCGAATCCCACCCGGTTCTGCTGACATTGGCGAAGACGTAAAAGGCGCCTTTCGGCATCCGCGCGCTGAATCCCTTGATTCCGTTCAGCCTCTCGACAAACGCCGCGCACCGGCGCTCGAATTCGGTCCGCATACGATCCACCGGAGTTTGATCGCCGCGCAAGGCCTCGATGCCGGCGATTTGCGTAAAACTCGCGGTACAAGAATTGGAGTTGGTCATGAGGCGCGTCATGTGCGCGGCAAGGTCGGCGCGCATCACGCCGTAGCCCATGCGCCAGCCGGTCATGGCGTAGGTTTTCGAGAAGCCGTCAAGCAGGATGGTCCTCTCCTGCATACCCGGCACGCTCATGATCGAAAACGGTTCGCCTTCAAACTGCAGGCGGTCGTAAATCTCGTCGGAAAGAACCATGATGTTGCGCCTGCCGATGGCTTCCGCCGCGCGTTCGACGACGGCGCGTGGCAGCACGCCGCCGGTGGGGTTCTGGGGCGAATTCAAAATGATCAGACGGGTCCGGCCGGTGATCAGATCCGCCATTTCTTCGACGTCCATGGCGAAGTCGCGTTCTTCGCGCAGCGGAATGGGAACCGGTGCGCCTCCGGCGTAATTGATCATCGATTCGTAAATGGGAAAGCCCGGGTTGGGGTAGATTACTTCGTCGCCCTCGTCAATGAGCGCCAGCATGGCGAAAAACATGATGGGCTTGCCGCCGGGCGTGACGACGACTTCTTCCGGAGTCACCGGCACGCCGCGCGTGCGGCTGACGTAGTCGGCGATGGCCTGGCGCAGTTCGGGCTGGCCGGCCGAGGGGCCGTAGTGCGTCCATCCGCCGCGCAGGGCATCCACGGCCGCCTCCACGACGTTGACCGGGGTGTCGAAATCGGGCTCGCCGATTTCCAAATGGATGATGCTTCTGCCCTGCCGTTCCAGCGCCTTTGCCTTGCTGAGCACCTCGAACGCGGTTTCCGTGCCTAACCGCGCCATGCGCCGCGCCAGATTCAACTCGTATTCCACCGCTGGTGTCGCCATAGACCAACTCCTCTCGTGCGCTTTGAGACCTTAAGAAATCGCCAAATCCTGCGCTTCCCGGGGTTTAGGCAGGAAGCATTATACCGAGATTTGGGAACTTTGGGCTGATCCGAGGATCACCGAGGTTTTTCGCAATTGCGGAACAAAAAAGTCGCCAATGGCCGCGGGAAACCCCAAAACCGAACACCGATCGAGCGTCGATCAGTCGCTCGATCGATGCTTTCAGGATCGCCCGCGGCGCGTGGCGGGCGTCCCACGTTCTGGACTACACTGGGTCTGCTATGGGTAGCGCAATCATTCCTACTACAATTCCGCTCCATTCGCCTAAGGGCGTTTTTGTGAATGAACCGTTCGTCGATTTCAGCGTCCGGGAGAACGCGCGCGCCATGCGCGCCGCCCTGGACCAGGTAGGCGCCCAGCTCGGACGCGAGTACAGCCTGATTATTGGCGGCGAGCGGGTGAAGACCGCGAACAAGATTCGCTCGATCAACCCGGCGCGACCAGTCGAAGTTGTGGGCCTGCACCAGAAAGCGGGCGCCGAGGAAGCCGAAAGAGCTGTGAGTGCGGCGCTACAAGCGTTTGATTCCTGGCGGCGAAGATCGCCGGAGGAACGAGCTTCGCTGCTTTTGGGAGCGGCAAAGCTGATTCGCCAGCGCAAATTCGAGTTTTCCGCATGGCTGACGTACGAGGTGGGCAAAAACTGGGCTGAGGCTGACGCAGACGTGGGTGAGGCTATCGATTTCCTGGAGTTCTACGCCCGGGAGGCGCTGCGCCTGGAAGCCGCCGTCCCGGCCATTCAGTATCCGGGTGAACGCGATGAGCTCCTCTACATCCCGCTCGGGGTGGGAGCGGTGATTCCGCCCTGGAACTTTCCACTGGCCATCATGGCGGGCATGACCTCGGCGGCGATTGTGGCTGGCAACACGGTAATTCTGAAGCCTTCGAGCGACGCCGGGACGATCGCCGCGAAATTCGTCGAAGTGCTTGAGGAAGCCGGAATGCCGGATGGGGTGGTGAACTTCTGCCCGGGTTCGGGCGCGGAGTTCGGGAACGCAGTTGTCGAGCATCCCAAGACGCGGTTTATCGCCTTCACCGGCTCCAAGGCGGTGGGTGTGGAAATTCACGAGCGCGCCGCCCACACCCGCCCCGGCCAGATCTCGATCAAGCGCACCATTCTGGAGATGGGCGGCAAGGACTCGATTCTGGTGTGCGCGGACGCGGACCTGGACGCCGCGGTGGAGGGCGTGACTGCCTCCGCTTTCGGGTTCAGCGGCCAGAAGTGCTCGGCCTGCTCACGAGCTATCGTCGAAGCAACGATCTACGACTCATTTGTGGAGCGCCTGCGCGAACGCGTGGCCCAGCTGACCTTGGGCGACCCCATCGCCAACCACAACCTCGGGCCCGTAATCAACCAGGGTGCGCTGGCCTCCATGCTCCGTTATATCGAGATCGGAAAACGGGAAGGGAAGCTGATCGCCGGCGGCGAGGCGCCGCAAACGGCCGAGGGCGGCTATTTTCTTGAGCCGACAATCTTCTCCGAGATCTCGCCGAACGCGATTCTTGCCCAGGAGGAGATTTTTGGGCCGGTGCTGGCGGTCATCCCGGTGGCCAATTTCGAGGAGGGCCTGAAGGTGGCGAACAATACGGAATATGGGCTGACCGGGTCAGTGTATTCCAGCAACCGCGCGCAGCTTGACCGGGCCCGCCGCGACTTTCACGTGGGCAACCTCTACTTCAATCGCAAATGCACCGGGGCCATGGTCGGAGCCCACCCGTTTGGAGGGTTCAACATGAGCGGCACTGACTCCAAGGCGGGCGGACCGGATTACCTTTATCTTTTTACCCAAGCAAAAAGCGTAGCCGAGGTGTTGGGCACGGTAGACGCGGGATGAGCGCGCCTACAGGTTTCGCTTTGGAAAGCACGAATCGAATCCCATGAAAGTTGGCATTATTGGCGGCGGGCTCGTAGGACTCGCCACAGCGTATCGGCTCCTCGAGCGTGTTTCTTCAGTGCAGGTTCTGCTGCTCGAAAAGGAAGAGGGTCCAGGACGACATCAGAGCGGCCACAATAGCGGCGTGCTGCACGCCGGGCTTTATTACAGACCGGGCTCGAAGAGGGCGCGGCTGGCTGTGCAGGGTATTCGCCAGATGGTCGAGTTCTGCCGCGTCCATGGCATTGCCCACGAGCAATGCGGGAAGGTTGTTGTGGCTACCGCGGAGGAGGAGAGGCCTCGGCTGCAGGCTCTTTTCGAGCGTGGCGTCGCCAATGGCCTCACCGGAATCCGCGTGCTGGACCGCGAACAGATTCGCGAGATCGAACCGCACGCGGCGGGTGTGGCGGCGATCCACGTGCCGGAGGAAGGCATCGTGGACTACGAGATGGTGAGCCAGGTGTTGGCGCGCGCGATTGGCGAGCGCGGCGGGGAGATCAGGTACCGATCAGAGGTTACAAGGCTGCGGCAAGGGTCGCGTTGGATCATCCACACGCGCAGCGGCGACTACGAAGCCGATTTCCTGATCAATTGCTCCGGGCTGCACTGCGATCGCGTGAGCCGTATGGCGGGCAATCACGATCCGGCCAAGATTGTGCCGTTCCGCGGCGAATACTTTAAGCTGCGGCCGGAGCGCCAGCAACTGGTGAGAAACCTGATTTATCCCGTACCCGATCCGAATTTCCCGTTCCTCGGCGTGCATTTTACGCGGCTGATTCACGGCGGGATCGAGGCGGGCCCGAACGCGGTTCTCGCCCTGGCGCGCGAAGGCTACCGAAAGACCGATTTTTCCTTCCGTGATGTTGTCGAGACCCTGACGTATCGCGGTTTTTGGAGGTTCTTTCTCCGTTATCCGGCGATGTGCTGGGCGGAGTTAAGGCGGTCCTTGAGCAAGGAGCTTTTTTGCCGGTCGCTACAGCGGCTGGTTCCCGAGGTGCGGATTGGGGATCTTGCGCCCGGAGGCGCGGGCGTACGCGCCCAGGCTCTCTCGCCGGCGGGACAATTGGTGGACGATTTCTATTTCGTGCGCCAGCCGCGGGCGCTGCATGTGCTCAACGCGCCCAGCCCGGCCGCCACCGCCAGCCTCGCTATCGGAGCGGAAATCATTGCGACGGCGGAGGATGCGCTGACGGGCTAGTTTCTCTCAGCTGGTGGCTTGCGGAGAGAAATGCTTGACGCCACGGCGCATGGCGGTGACTTCGGCATGCGTCTGTGCGGCGGCGAAATGGCGACTGCTGTAAACGCGCGGCTCGCCGAAGCGGATCTCGGCGGAGATACCGGCGAGGCCGAGAATTTTCCACAGATGCGGCAAAAAGGCCTGGTCGCCGAACCAACAGAGGTCGCGCTCGGCGGGGCGCCCGCTTTCGGTTGCAGCGGAGAAACGAATGGCGCAGGCAGTGATGGGTGCGGCATATTGGATGGCGGGATCCATCAGTCGAGAATGAAAATGCAGAACCTGCGCGCCGTCCGTGGTCGTCCCCTCAGGGAAGAGCAGCACCGGAACCGGGAGCTTGAGCCGCTCGGCGATTTCGCCGGCGACGAGTTCGGCGCTGGAACGGCTGGTGCGGTCGAGGAAGATGGTCCCGCCGGAGCGCGCGGCTTTGCCGAAAAAAGGCCAGCGGCGGACTTCGGCTTTGGAGACGAAGAAGCAGGGTAAAGCGGCCGAGAAGGCGATGATATCGAGGTAACTGAGATGGTTGGCGACGACCAGCCCGCGCGAGGGCGGTTGACCCTCGACGCGAACCTCGATGCCGAGGGCGGTGAGCACGCGGCGCGCGGAGACTTGCAGCCAGAGTGCGCGGAGCTCGAGGGTGAGCGGGCCGCGGAGACACAGCCGCCAGAAGCGGAGGATGCAAAGAACAAGCGTCGCGGCGAGGGCGGCGGCGCGCCGCGGTCTCACGATTGCCTCACTGCGCAAGCGGCGCCAGGAAGCGGTTGCGCGCCGCCGAGGAAAGCTGGTGAAGGTCGAGCAGGGTGAGGAAATCGATGGTGCGAAACTCGCGATCCCAGGCGGGCGGGGCGGCGATGCGCGCGCCGATGGCGAGATAGGTCTTAAGCAACTTAGGCGCCTTCATGGGGGCGCGCGGCAAGGAACCGTGAGCCGGCGGGGACTGCCCCGAATGGACCGCGTCCCCCTCTACCGGGCAGGCGTAGGCCGGGGTGGGGACGGTCTCGAACTCCGGCGCTACGCGGAATTGCGCGAGGCAGCGGTACATCCGCCAGCCTTCGGCCGGGTCATTCGAATTAAGCGAGGAGCAACCCAGTAAATAGCGCAGTCCCATGCCGTCAGCATACTGCGCAATGCCGCGCCACAACAACGTAAGCACCTCGGGGGTGCGGTGTTCGCGGTCAATGCAGGCGCGGCCCAGTTCGAGAACGCCGGGACGCAGTGGTTCGTAGGGGGCGAGATGGAACTCCTGCTCAGAGTAGTAGCCGAGATGGCGCGCCGCTGACGCGCCCGACTGCATGCGGTAGGCGCCGACGATGCGGCGGCTGAGCTGGTCTTCGACGATGAGGTGTTCGCAGAAGGGATCGAAACGGTCTGTGTCGAGGCCCGTCAGGTAGGAGTTCTCCAAGCCCTCGCCCAGTTCCAGATTGAAGACTTTGAAGCGCAGCCGATAGGCGGCCATGCGGTCGGCGCTGCTTTCGGCGAGGCGGAGCCGGTAACGGCCCATTTCCGCATGGATGGAAGGCAGGGCGGCAGCAGGCAGTGAGGAAAGATGAGTTCGGGACGCGAGTTCTACGGCCGGCGTAGAACCCGGAGGGAGGCTGAGTGGCATGGGTGGGATCACGCCAGCAGTATCGGGCGGGGCTCGTGAAAGGAGGGTGAACCGGGTGCGAATACGGTGCAAAAAGATTGGCTGAGTCGCTTTTCCGCGGCCTGCTACAACGGGATAAACGAAGGGAGGTCGAGGGTGCAGCCTTTTCCCTGGGGACGGTGAAGCTGACTACAGACTGAACAGCTCTTTGAGCCTTCGGGTTTGGGCGCGGCTCACGGGAATCTCGGTCTGCTGCTTGTCGTTCATGCGCAACTGGTAGGTGGATTTGAACCAGGGCACAACCTCGCGGATGTGGTCGATGTTGACCACGTAACCGCGGTGAGCGCGCCAAAAGTGAGCGGGATCGAGCAACTCCATCAACTCCTCGAGGGTGCGGCACTTGGACTGGCCTTCGAAGGTGCGGGTTACGATGCGAATGACGCCCTCATCGATGGCCGCGAAGCAGATCTCGGCCTGGTCGATGAGCAGAAGGCGGCTTTGCACCTGGACGATGAGTTTGGCGGGTTGAGCGGCGCGCGGGGCTCCCTGGGGCCGATTGAGCAGGCGCAACAGCGCTTCCAACTGCGACTCGATGGGGTCGGCGGACCCCGCCGCATGGCCGGCGCCCTCGCCGGCCATGCGCATGCGCACCCGTTCCAAGGCGGCGAGAACCCGGTCGCGCTCGAAGGGTTTGAGCAGGTAATCGACCGCATTTACGTCAAAGGCGCGGACGGCATACTGGTCGTAGGCAGTAGCAAAGACGATGTGGGGCAGCGAAGAGCTCTTTTTTGCTCCGCTGCCTTTGGTCAGCTGGCGGATCACCGCGAAGCCGTCGAGGCCTGGCATCTGCACATCGAGAAAAACCACGTCGGGGCGGTGCTCTTCGATGAGATTGATGGCCTCAATCCCATTGGCTCCTTCGGCAACCACTTCGACGCCGCCGATGGAGTCGAGGAGGAACTTCAACTCGTCGCGGGCCAGTTGTTCGTCATCGATGATCAGCGCGGAGATGGGCATCGGAACCGGAAGTTTTGATTGTAGGAAGGGAACTTGGGCGGGTCAATTTTTTCGTTGTTCCTCCCATTGGCTGAGCGGTCCGCGGATGCGACGAGAGGGAGCCAGCGGAGGCGGGAGGAACAGGCCCTAGTGATCCAAAACGCGGAGGCGGGCAGGCGTTTGATCGGAGGCGAGATCATGGCCGCAGCGAGTGCAGAACTGGTCTGTGGCGCGCACGCTGCGGAAGCAGTTGCCGCAACTGGCGGTGAGCTGATAGTTGCACTGCGGGCAGAAATGAAAATCACTCTGCACATGAGTTCCACAGGCCGGGCAACGCGAAACCTCGGGCTGGCGCAACAGAAAATACAGCACGGCGCCAATGCCGGCCGGCATCACGAAGCAGATCATCATCCAGAAACGGGTGCTCATGGCCCGCCGGGGCGCATCCTTGCTGACGTAGCCCAGCATTAGGAAATAGAGCGAAACGAGGAAGCCCCAGGTAAGGTTGAAATAAATCCGGAATCCGAGAGCCGAGGCGGGGTGGTGCCGCTGGGTTGGTGCGATGAACCAGAAATAATACTCGACGACCACAAACGCCACGCTGGCGGCGACGATCGACCACGTGGGGATCATCCGCTCGTCGTCATTGACGCTGATCGATTGTGGTTCATGCATACTACACCCCTACCCTGGAGGGCCACTTCAAAGGCCAGGAAACAGCGTATCTCTTATTTAAGATGGACGGGAGAGCGTACCGGGAAGTTGCGCCCGCCAAGAGCTTTCCAATTTTCGAAAGGTCACAATGGAGGGGCGCGGATGGACAGGCATTCCTGGCCGAAGGGTAGATTTTTGGCGGTAGCGTAAGGGTGCGAGGGAGCCTAGCCGTCAGGAGTCGCGACGCGCCCAGCCGGCCACGATCACAGCACCCACCAGGGCCACGCAAAAAATGCCGAAGAGAAGGCTGAATTGGGTGGTGATATCGCTGAAGCGCTCGCCGCCGATCAGATCGTCGGCCACGAGCCAGAGAGCCGGACCCAACAGGAGCAAAATGACCAAAATAGAGGCAATGGCCACGGAGCGGCTGCGTTTCCGCCACGCTCTTTGTTCCTGCATCACGCCCAAAGAGGCCATGACCACGCGCCGGGTGCGGTTGGCGACGGCGCCGTCGCGGCCGGCCTGCGTCCCACTCAGAGCCGAAAGCACGTCCCGGTCCAAGGTAGCAGCTTCCGTTCTCGATTTTCCGATTGTCCTCTCAGGGAACCCAACCGTCTTCACACCGCCTCCTGCAAATGGGGAAGTGCGCGTTCCAGCTTGGGTTTGATCATGGCCATGCCGCGATAAAGCCTTGACTTGACGGTGGAAAGATGGGCCCGCGTGACGTTGGCGATTTCTTCGAGGGAAAGTTCCTCGTGGAAACGGAGCACCAGCACCTCGCGATGCAGAGTGTCGAGCTCGAGCAGCGCCGCCGCAACCCGCTCGCGGTGTTCGAGCCGGGAGAAATGCTCGAAGGGTGTGGGATCACCGTCGGCAATCTCCGGATTCATGGGGCGGTCGTCGTCGCCGGCGCCTTCGACGAGTTCGTCCAAGCTGGCCAGCGTGCGCTTGCGCTTGTGGTCAATGACAAGATTGCGGGCAATGGTGAACAGCCAGGTCTCAAATCGCGCCTGGCCGTTGTACTGCGCGCCGCGCACCAGCACCCGCATCCACACTTCCTGAAAAAGGTCCTCGGCCAGCTCCCGATTCCCCGTTAAATACAGCAGATAGCGGAGCAGCCGGTGTTGATAGCGAACGATGAGTTCATCGAGCAGCCCGGCCTCCCTGCGTTTAAGGCCTTGGGCGATGGCAAGATTTTCCTGCCGGGTCAGCTCGACGGCTGCAGCGTTTGCCGCCGGAGACACCGATGCGATGGAAGCCACGGTCATGACTATTCACTTAGACGGAAGAACGGTTTCCCAGGGCGAACAAAAGGACGGAAATTCGTTAGAAAAAATTATACATCCTCGCCGGATTGTTTGCGAGCCGCCCGGAGAGCGTCTTCGACCGCCTGGGCTGCCCAGCGCACGCTGGCTTCCGGTTTTTCGTAGTAGAAAATCGCCAAAAGATGGCTGCGCCGTTGCGCTGCGGTGAGGGCGAACCAACCTTGCCGGGCCAGCCGCTGGCGCTCAAAGGCGGCGCGGAGCACGGGCGGCGGCTCCTCTTCGCCTTCCATGGTGAGATACAGGCGATCAGCCATTTTTTCGGAGCGCTTGAGGCGGGTTGCGGCGCTTTTGGGCTCGCCGATCCACTCGCCGATATAGCGGCGCAGGGAAGGGCTGAGCCGGTCGAACCAGCGACTGAGCCGGCGGTCGGCGCGGAGAATACGGTCGAACTCAGGGGGAATGACCACCTCGCGCTCCTCAAGGTCGGGCTCCAGCGTGATCCGCACCCGGGAACCGGCTTGGGCGTGCGCTCCCACCTGCATCTTTTTGTTGACAAGCAGGATGTGGCCCGAGCTGCGGGGATCGGGGAAAAGCGATGTGCGCAATGCGAAGCCTTCAATTTGACCGCGCACCTTGCGGCCGCGGCGGATGGGCCAGCACTTGGCGATGTCGAAGGGGACGCGGGCGATGACCCAGCGCAGGCGAGTTCCGTCCGGCTCCAGAAGCGCAGTGAAGGATTTGCGGGTGGACGGGGTCATGGCGCGGATCAGGCTCAGTATGCGACGCGCTTCGATCATGCATCAAGCGCATGAGGATTTCCGGAGTTGGCAAAGATGAAGTTTTTCGTCTGTCTTGAATGGTCCAAGAGTGAAGCGCACCTGGGCCGGGGCGACCGGCCAGGACTCACTTCGGTTGGGCGGCTTTGCGCAAACGGTCGCGGATAGCGGCGGCGATTCCCTCGCCGGGCGGCAGGGGGCACACAATCGCTGTGCATCCGGCGGCGTCGAGCGCGCGCAAGCCGGCGTAGAGTGCGCGCGCCATAGTTTCGGGATGGGCCCATTGGCCCCAAGGGTAAATGGTGCAGCCGGCGAGACGGGATCGCGGTGCGTGGACGCCGGCGGGGAGCATCACGCCGAAATGCTCGCCGGGACGATGCGATGCGATTTCCGCGAGCCGGTCACCCAAGGAGTCGGCCGGCGCGGAAACCAGAATCACACGGGCTTTGGGCGCATAGTGGCGCCGGCTGGTTCCGGGAGAAGGCAAAGATTCGGGCGGGACGTTACGCGCCTCGGTGGCGCCGTGGAAAAGCCCCACGGGCCCAGCGACCTTTCGTATTTGCTCTTCGGTGATCGCACCGGGACGGTAGATGGTCATGGGGCTAGAAGAGGGGTCGAGAACTGTGGATTCGAGGCCGTGCGCGGTGGGGCCGGCGTCGAGAATGGCGTCGATGCGGCCGTCGAGGTCATCGAGGACGTGGGTGGCGGTGGTGGGGCTGGTGTGGCCGAAGAGGTTGGCGCTCGGCGCGGCCACCGGAATTCCGGCACGGCGGATAAGGGTGAGCGCCACCGGGTGCGCGGGCATGCGCACGCCCACTAGCGGCCGGCCGGCGGTGACCGCATCGGGCACAGCGCAGGTGCGCGGCAGTAAGAGCGTAAGGGGCCCGGGCCAAAAGGCGTCGATGAGCTGCTGGGCGCGAGGCGGAACCTCCTCAACCAACCCGGCAAGCATGGCGCTCGAGGTTTCGAGGGGGGCGACGTGAACAATGACCGGGTCCCAGGCAGGGCGTTGTTTTGCGGCAAAGATGCGTTCGACGGCGGCAGGATCGAGGGCATTGGCGCCAAGGCCGTAGACGGTCTCAGTGGGCAGGGCGACGAGGCCGCCGAGGCGCAGAATGGCGGCGGCGCGGTCGAGGGCTTCGACAGCCGCGGGCGCTTCGAGTTGGGCGGGGTCGACCTTCAGCCGCAGGGTCTTCATTTGTTCATTTTCGGCGAACGGGTCGCCTTGAGAAGCGGCGTGCGCCGGCGATTCCCCACCCTAGAGCATTTCTCCTTCACATGTAGCCCCTGCGACTCTAATCGAAGGTGGCGATTCATTGATTGAATCGCCACTTGACTTCCCGGCTTCGGTGTACAGCGGAAGGAGAAGTGCTATAGCCGCTAAACTAAGACGCCACCCAGAGGGTTCCCGGGGTGGGGCGCCCAAACAAGGGGCTTACAGGATGTAGCGCGAGAGGTCCTGGTCTCTGACAATCGACGCCACCATCCGCCTGACGTACTCGGCTTCGATGAGGAAGACTTTTTCGGGGCCGGAGGCGGTCATGCGCTCCTGGTAGGGCAGAGGGGTGGTGGACTCGCTCTGGATGGCTTGCGAGAGTGTGGCGGCGGCTTTGTCGTCGGGGGAGCGGCGGACCACGTCGGGGGCGAGAAAACTCACGTCTTCGAGCACGCGCTCCATGATGGTGTGCAGGCGGCGGGCGCCGATGTTCTCGGTTTGCTCGTTGACTTTGAAGGCGAACTCGGCCATCTCGCGCAAGGCTTCGGGAGCAAACTCGAGGCGCACACCTTCGGTTTCAAGCAGGGCGGTGTACTGCTTGGTGAGCGAGGATTTGGGCTCGGTGAGGATGCGCAGGAAATCATCGACGGTGAGCGATTGCAGCTCGACGCGGATGGGAAAACGGCCTTGGAGTTCGGGAATGAGGTCGCTGGGTTTGGAGACGTGGAAGGCGCCGGCGGCGATGAAAAGGATGTGGTCGGTGCGCACCATGCCGTAGCGGGTGTTGACGGTGGTGCCCTCGACGATGGGCAGAATGTCGCGCTGGACGCCTTCACGAGAGACGTCGGGGCCGTGGCCGCCCTCGCGGCCGGCGATTTTGTCGATTTCGTCGAGGAACACGATGCCGTTCGACTCGACGCGCTCGACGGCGGCGCGGTTTACCGAGTCCATGTCGATCAGGCGACCCTCCTCCTCCTGGACGAGATAATCGAAGGCGTCGCCGACCTTCATCTTGCGCCGCTTTGTGCCGCCGCCGAAAATATTGGGCAGCATGTCTTTGAGGTTCATCTCGATGTCTTCGAGATTCTGGTTGGAGATGATGCCGAATTGGGGCGTAGAGCGCTCGCGGACGTCGAGCTCGACCATGCGGTCGTCGAGTTTGCCCTCGCGGAACTGCTGGCGCAGCTTTTCGCGCGAGCGCTGGTGGCTTTCCGGGCCGGGCAGCGCAGGCTGGCCTTCCTGGCCGTGGGCCGCGGGCGGGGGCGGCGGCAACAGAAGGTCAAGGAGGCGTTCTTCGGCGTTCATTTCGGCGCGGTCTTCGACTTCTTCGAGGCGCTCTTCGCGCACCATATCGATGGCGATTTCGATCAGATCGCGGACGATGGATTCGACATCGCGGCCAACGTAGCCGACCTCGGTAAACTTGGAGGCTTCGACTTTGAGGAAGGGCGAGTTGGTGAGCTTGGCGAGGCGGCGCGCAATCTCGGTTTTGCCCACGCCGGTGGGGCCGATCATGATGATGTTTTTGGGCATGATGTCTTCGGCCAGATCGGGCGGGAGCTTTTGGCGGCGCTGGCGATTGCGCAACGCGATCGCGACGGCGCGCTTGGCGGCCCTTTGGCCGACGACATGCTTGTCGAGCTCGGAGACGATCTCGCGGGGCGTCAACTCATCGAGCGCGAGGTCGTGTTCTTCGGCGGATGCAGGAAGGTAGATAGCCATACAGACTACACTCTATTCTCTCAGGATTTGGCAGGGTGGGGCAGGCCAAGGCTGATGAGCAGGGCGCGGTCCACCGCTTTCATGGTCTCCGGGGAGAGAACGCCGAAGGAGCGGCCAACACGCTGAAAATCGACGGCGCGGATTTGGTCAGTCAGGGCGATGCTGTCTTTGCGGATGCCGCCATCGCCTTTTTTCACGAGGACATAAATGGGAGATGGCGCGGCGAGGTGCACTGCGTCGGTAAGGGGGACGACAATGGTCATCGACGAAAACCGGTTGCCAGCGTCGTTTTGCACCACCACGCAAGGACGGGAGCGGCCCTGCTCGTGACCGAGGACGGGGTCTAACGCGACTTCGAGGACCATGCCGCGAACCGGGCGGCCGGTCACGGAATCTTCTCCCAGGTCTCGCGATCAACATGCTCGAATTCTTTGAGAATTTGAAGATTGAATGCGGCGTTCGCCTTGTAAGCTTCTTCCAGTTCGCGTTCGAACTCCTCGGCGTCTCTTGCCTCAAGCTGCCGCTCGACCGCAGCACGGATGAACTCGCTGCGGCTGACACCCGCGGCGCGTGCTGCATCGTCGGCGCGGCGCAGGCCTGCAGCGGGAAACTCAATGAGGACGCGTTTTTTGGCGGGCTTGGCTGCGCGGCGTTTGGGCGCGGCGGCGGAAGCGATTTTGCGGACTCGGGTTGTCGTCATCAGGTCTCCGTTCGCGCTATATCGATCAGTATATATCAAACTATATGGGAGAGCTATAGGGCGATTTCAGCGGTCTGGAAGTGGGCTCGAATTTCCCGGCCTTCTCTCGAGACTCGTTGCGCTGCTCGAGGAAGCGATCACGCAGCTCCTGGCTGGTGATTTCCTCGCTCGTCGCCTCGGCTTGTCGGTCTTCCTCGATGGTCGACGGCCCCTTTTCAGATTCAATTTGGGAGAGCGCACTACCGATTTGACTCCAAGCGACTTCGCTGTCGGCAATGTAACAGTCGATCGCTTCGCGAAGAAAAGACGTTAGGCCCATCTCGTGCTCCTAACTCTTTAGCTCCTCGATGGTCACGTGGTCATTGGTGTAGATGCAGATTTCGCCGGCGATCTTCATGGCTTTTTCGGCGATTTCGCGGGCGCTTAATTCGGTGTTCTCCATGAGCGCGCGGGCGGCGGCGGTGGCGTAGCTGCCGCCGGAGCCGATGGCGGCGAAGGACTCATCGGGATCGATGACATCGCCTGAGCCGGAGATCAAAAAGGTCTGAGATTTGTCCGCGACCAGAAGCAGGGCTTCAAGGTTGCGCAACATTTTATCGGTGCGCCAGTCTTTGGCGAGCTCGACGGCGGCACGATTGAGATTGCCGGCGTGCTGTTCGAGCTTCGTTTCAAAGCGGCCGAAGAGGTTGAAGGCGTCCGCGGTGGAACCGGCGAAACCGGCGAGAATCTTGTCCTGAAAGAGGCGGCGGATTTTCTTGGCCGAGTGCTTGAGCACGTGATCGCCCAGCGTAACCTGGCCGTCGGCGGCCATGATGACCTGGCCGTCACGGCGCACGCAGATGACGGTGGTGGAGCGGATCGGCGATTTCTTTTTCACTGGAAAACCCCACCTCCAAAACCGCAAACGCGCAGGCGGAAATCCCAACGCGATCTTGAGATCAGTATAGGTCATCGTATATAGGCCGCTGAGCGGGGACTGGGCTCGAAAGGCGCTGTTTTTATGACGCGCCGACGCGGCGCAGCGCCTGCACGGCAGCGTGATAGCCGCACATGCCGTGAACGCCGCCGCCGGGTGGGGTGGAAGCGGAGCAGAGATAGATATTGCGCGTGCTGGTGGCGTAGTGGCGCAGCGTGGGCCGGAGGAGGACTTGGCGGAGGGTCATCGCTCCGCCCTCAACGTCGCCGCCAATGAGGTTCGCGTCCATGGCTTCGAGCGTGGCGGGCGGGGAGAAATGGCGCGCGAGGACGCAGTCGCGGAAGCCGGGGGCGAAGCGCTCGATCTGCGCCTCGAGGCGCGAGGTCATATCGAAGGTCGAACCGTTGGGAATGTGGCAATAGGCCCAGAGGACGTGCTTGCCGCGCGGAGCGCGAGCGGGATCGAAGAGCGAGGGTTGAGCGATGAGTACGAAGGGATGCTCAGCTTCGCGACCGGAGTCGATCGCGTGTTCGGATGCGGCGATCTCCTCGAACCCGCCGCCGAGATGGACCGTGATGGCGCGGCGGCATTCGGGGGCCTTCCATGGAACGGGTTCGGAGAGCGCGTAGTCGATTTTGAAGGCGCCGGGGCCGTACCGGAAGCGCGAAAGCGCGAGTCGGTAACCCGGAGTGAGCCAGTGGCCGGCGACGATGAGCAGTTGGCGTGGCGCAGTGTCGAAGAGAAAGAGCGCGTCTTCACGGGCGAGATCGCGAAAGGTTTGCGCCTCGATGCGGCGCGAGGTGTGCACAACGCCGCCGAGCGATTCAAGATAGCCGATGAGGGCGTGAGGAATGGCGCGGGCGCCGCCGCGTGGAACAGGCCAACCGACGGCGTGGAGGGTGACGGCGAACATCAGCCCGATTCCTGCGGTGAGGGGCGCGTCGAGACAGAGAAAGGAGTGGGCGGCAAGGCCGGCGAAGAGCGCGCGGGTGCGCGGGTTGGAGAAGTGATTGCGAACGAGCCGTTCAGCGGATTGCATGGCGTTGAGGCCGAAACGGGCCATCTGCAAAGGATGATGCGGGATCTGAAGCGGCGGGGCCAGAAGGTCTTGGGCGAATTCCTGCCAGTGCTCGACGGCGGGCTGAACCAGATTTCGCCAGGCCGGGCCATCCGCGCCGAACGCGTTTTCGGCTAGGGCGAGGTCACGCTCGACGACAACGGCGGTTCCATCGTCGAGAGGATGCGCGAGGGGCGCATCGCCGTGGACCCACTCGAGGCCGTAGTCCGCGAGCGGGAGGGAGGAGAAAAACGGCGAGCCGGCGGCGAGAGGATGGACGGCGGAGCCGAAATCGTGGAGAAAACCTGGGAGGGTGAGCGGGAGGGTGCGCGCCGCGCCGCCAGGCTCGGCTTCGGCCTCGAAGACTTCGACGCGGAGGCCGGCTTGCGCGAGCACGATGGCGGCGGCGAGGCCGTTGGGTCCGGAACCGATGACGTAGGCGCGTTTCATGGCAATCTTCAGCAAAGGGCCGGGTCGATCATGTGGTCAGTCGTGCGGAGGAAGCTCGGGAGGCCATTCGACGGCCGCGAATTTGCCATCCGGCCCCAGGGTGAGCTCGGGCGCGTACAGGCCGATATATGCGCGGCGCCACCAGTCGCCGGTGCTGCGCTTCTCGGCCAAGGTGGTGAACCAATATTGCCAAAGGACCGCGCGAACGTAGCGCGGGGGGATTTGTGGAAAGGGATTGCTCTTGAAGAGGGCCAGTGCGGCGGAATCGTTGACGAGCAGGCGCTCTTCAGTGAGGGGAACGATATTGTTCTGGCGCCAGTCGCCGAGCGAAGCGAACCAAAGGTTCCAATCAAAGCGCGGCTGATAGGGCGCGTAGATGCCGGGAGACTGGTTGAGCGCTTGGGGCTTATTGCGGAAGGGGTAGGCGATCCAGTTGTTGCCATCGTCGGAGCCTTGAAACTCGATTTCGTAGCGGCCGCGCGTCATGACGGCGAAGAGGCCGTACTGGTTGGCGATGCGAAAGGGCTCGAGGGCTGCGACGGGTCCGGTGGGCAGCGGAATGCCGCCGAAGGGAATGCCGATGAGCTCCGCAGTGGTGTCGTAAGCGACCCAGGTGAGAAGCAGAGCGGCGAGCGCGAGGCGCGCGGTGTCCCAGGCTTTGCGCAAAGTGCGCGGAAAGGATTTCGGCTCGCGGGTTTTGCGCAGGCTTTCGAGGAGACCGATGTCGGCTGTGGCTCCGTCGGCTTCGCCGACGGAGACGATGGACAGCGGGAGTTTCTCGCGGCCTAATGCCGGCTCCGGGGAAGACTCCGGCTCGTGCGGGCGGAAGCGCGTGGGCACAAGGCGGAGGAGGAATCTGTCGTCGAGCAGCAGGAAACCCAGCGCGAGGACGAGGTAATTCAGGAAAGTGTAATTGGCGGTGAGAATGACGCCGATCTCCCACGGGGTAACGATGAAGAAGCAGATGAGGCGCACGCGGCGTGGGAAAAAGAGCATGAAGACGATGCCGAGCTCGAGAGCGAGGGTGCCGGCGACGGTGGCGGCCTGGAACCAGTGAGGAAAATGCTGGACGTACCAGCCGATCCAGGTGGGCAAGGGGCCGTTCTGGTAGTACTCGTCCATGGCAGTGAAGTTGCGCCATTCCTGGTCGCCGCTGAGAAGCTTGACGAGGCCCGATTCGAAGTAGATGCGGAACCACTCCCACTGCAAGAGGAACAGGCTGGTCCGGATGGGCGGGTGGGTGGCGCCCCAACCGGGATTGAGGCCCGGCGGCGTGAAAAAGAGGGCAAGAAAACCGGCCTCGAGCAACATGCCATCCGACTGGTAGCCGGAAAAGACGCCGGAAGCGCCGACAAAGGAGAGAAAGCAAATGAAGCAGACAAAGAAGCAGAGCCGCGGCCATAGGTTGAAGAAGGCGACTACGGATGCGGCGAGGCCGATCCAGGTGAGCGCCATCAGCATGGTGGCGCTGGAGGAAATCCAGTAGAGCGAGGGCGCGTACCAGTAGCGGGCGAGGCCCAGTTGCTCGGCAACGGCGGAGAGATAATCGCGGGCGGGGAGAATGCCTTCAGGACCGATGAGGCCGCGGATCTGGACCAGGAGGGAATAGAACGCCGAGAAGTAGATGAGGGCGAGGGCGCGCAGAAAAATCCAGCGCGGAATGAGCCGGCCACGCGGGCCGTGGCGCGGGTCGAACAGCCAGAGTACGAGGTTGCCCGGGCTGCGCTCCATGTTCAGAACAGGATATACCGGGTCGGGTTCGGGGACATGCAATATATGCCCGCGTGGCGCGAAGGCGCGTCAGCAACGGAAAGCAGGCTGGGATTGGCCGGGCGCGGGCGTGCGCGGCGCCATGGGCATGGACCGGAGACGCGTTCCGGTGGCGGCGAAAAGGGCATTGCCGACGGCGGGCGCAAGGCCAATCAGGCCGATTTCGCCGGCGCCTGCCGAGGGCAGATCTTTGCGGTCGACGAGCACGATCTCGACGTGCGGCGCATCGCTGAAGCGGGGCAGGCGATAGTCGGCCAAGAGCGGATTGAGAATGCGGCCGTTGGCGAACAGAATCTGCTCGAAAAGAGCGCCGCCGATGGCTTGGACGACGGCCCCGGTCATCTGGTTGCGCAAGCCGTCGGGATTGACAACGGCGCCGGATTCCCATGCCTGCACGACGCGGCGGATGCGGAGTTTTTTGGTGGCGGGATCGATTTCGACCTCCGCGCAAGTGGCCACATAGCCGCCCTTTTCGGTTCCACCGGCGATGCCGAATCCGCAGTCGGGCGCGGACTTGGTGCGGCCCCAGTCGAATTTATCGGCGACGGCCTCAAAGACGGCGCGGAGACGCGGATCGGAGAGGTTTTTCATGCGGAAGGCGAGCGGATCGATGCCGGCGGCGTGGGCCAGGCCGTCCATTGCCGACTCGCGAGCGAAATTGTTGGCGGTGGCGGCCAGCGAGCGGTACGAGCCTTGCCGGAGAGGCGAATCGGAGGGGTGGTACTGAATAAGCTGATTGGGCGCGTCGTAGGGCATGCCGATGCCGGCGCCGCCCGAGTTGTAATTGTGATATTCCCACGCGGCCAAGGTTCCGTCACGGCGCGCGCCGGCGCGAATCTCGATGAGGCCGGCGGGGCGGAAGTAGGCCCAGGTGAACTCTTCCTGGCGGGTCCACTCGAGCTTGACGGGTTTGCCCGCGGCTTTGGCCAGGCGAGCCGCTTCCACCGCGGCTTCGCCGGTATGCTTGCCGCCGTAACCGCTGCCCATGTCAGGCTGGATGACGCGCACCCGGTCGGCGGGAAGATTGAATGCCTGGGTCAGTTCGTCGCGCACGCCAAAGGGGCGCTGGGTTCCGGTCCAGACAGTGAGCGCATCGCCGTTCCACTCCGCCACGGCGGCGCGCGGCTCGAGCGGCGTATGGGCGATGTACTGGATGGTGTATTGTTCTTCGAGCTTCAGGTCGGCGGCAGCGAGAGCGTGGGTCACCGAGCCGACGATGTGCTGTTGGGTGTCATTGTCCCCGTCGTGAGGCTGCTTTTTGAGTACTGCGAAGAGTTCGCGGTTGGAGGGCTGAGCGGGGACATTCCACTTGGCCTGGATAGCGGCGAGGGCGCTCTTGGCGGTGAAGGCGTCGGGCGCGACCACGCCGGTGAAATCGCCGTCGCGCACCACTTCGACGCCGGGAATTTTCTCGGCTGCGGAGGCGTCGAGCGAAACAAGGGTGGCGTTGAAGCCCTCGGGCCGCAGCACGGCTCCGAAAAGCATCCCGGGACGGACGATGTCGGAGGGGTAAACGTGCTTGCCGGTGACGAAGTCGCGGCCGTCGACCTTGGGGACGGCGGTCCCGGCGGTTTTCCAGTCGGATGCAGGCGTAAGGCTCTCATCGCCGGAGACGATCTTGACCAGCTTCTCGCCGTGTGTGAGTTCGCCGTAGCTGAGCGACTGGCCGGAGCGGGGATCGGTCACCTTGCCGTCGGCGGCGGTGAGCATTGACGGCTTCACATGGCATCGGCGGCCGGCTTCTTCCAATAGCATTTCGCGGGCGGCCGCGGCCATGGTGCGCAACTCGGGGCCCATGGTGGGGGTGGTGCGGCTGCCGAAGGTGCCCATGTCCCAGGGCGTGAGAGCGGTGTCGCCCATGATCATTTCGACGCAGTCAAAGGGCGCGCGCAGCTCTTCGGCGACTTGCTGGGCGAGCGAGGTGCGGATGTTCTGGCCGACTTCCACCTTGCCGGTAAAAACCTTGACTCGTCCGTCAGCGGCGATGTGCAGCCAGGCGCTTAGATCCTTGGGCAGTTCGTGGCTGCCGAAGGTCCGGCCGGCCTCCTGCGTCCACGCCGACCTGGCGGCGAGGCCGACAAAAAGGCCGCCGCCGAAGAGTTTGAGGAAGTCGCGGCGATCGACCTCGAGGACGCCGGAGGGATTCCAGGCGCCGCCATCAAAGAACTCGCGTTCGAACTCGGTGCGAATGGTCATGAGGTTGGTCCCTCTTCCGCTGGACGTGGAGATTGCAGGCTCGCGGCGCGGCGGATGGCGGCGAGAATGCGCGGATAGGTTCCGCAGCGGCAGATGTTGCCGTTCATGGCCATTACAATTTCGTCGTCGTTGGGATGGGGCGTCGAACGGAGCAGGGAAGTGGCGCTCAGGATCATGCCGGGGGTGCAGTAGCCGCACTGGAGCGCGCCTTCATCCACGAACGCCTGCTGTACAGGGCTGAGCTTGCCGTTTTGCTCCAGGCCCTCGATGGTGACGATTTCCGCGCCGGCGGCCGAGGAGGCAGAGGTGAGGCAGGAGCGGACAGGGCGGCCGTTAAGCAGAACCGTACACGCGCCGCACTGGCCTTCCCCGCAGCCGTATTTGGTTCCGGTCAGATTCAGGTGGTTGCGCAGAACAAAAAGAAGAGATTCGCCGTCGGGAGCTTCGACCGGAAGGCGGGCGCCGTTCACGTTCAGGAGATACTTTTCCATTCCAACCTCCGCGGAAGGCTGGCTGGGTCGACCGTACTGACCAGCATAGCGCAATTGGGCTTCGCGGGGCGGTGTTCGGGGCGCGGCAGTGGCTCGTGCCGGTTGTGAAGTGGTTCGGGTCACACCGTGTCAGTGATTCGGTCTCTCCTTTCCGGCCGACGGTGCGTCTCCCCCCGGGCCAGCCATCTTTCTGTCTCACAAGTGTTTGAAAACAAGGGAGTTATTTCTCAACTGAACTACAAGTATTTGAAAACAAGGCAGTTAAGTCCGTTTTGCCGCGCAAGTGTTTGAAAAAAGTAGGCTTACTCCTTTCTCAAGCGGCAAGTGTTTGAAAACGTGGAGGTTATCTTTCCTTGGATGCACAAGTGTTTGAAAACAGGGGGGTTGTCGCAACTCCCCTCGTTGGCGCCTCAAAAAATATCCCTCGCAGGCGCTTCAAAAAAGATGCATGCCGGCGAACCTTATTTCCGGTGTTCGATGGCCTTTTTTTGTTTTCGATTCAGCGTAGCGCAAACGAAGGAAATGACCAGCAAGGGCGTTTGTGGCGGAAGAACTTTGAAATGAGGGGGAACACTTTGGTAAGGGGTTGACCGTGCCGGATGCACGTTTACGGGATGCCGGCTTTGCGCCGCCCTGTTCCCGGCTCGGTGAGAAAAATGGCATATGCCAAATCCGCGCGCAAAGCCGTGCCAAAGCCAGGTCTCGGGAAACCTTGAAAGCGGGAAGGGGATGCGTGTAGACTGGATCATATAGGACCAAATCAGTCCTATATTTTGGGAACCGCTCACCCGGTGGGTCATCTAAGAGGTAGCGAATCCGGGCGGGCGCGGCGAACAAGGATGGCCGGCCAGCCATCCGTACGCGATCCAGCAGGGGTGAAGATGAGCACCAGTGTAGAGACGATTCGAGATCTTGCGCAACAGGAATACAAATGGGGTTTCGTCACGAAGATTGACGAGGACCGCGTTCCCAAGGGGCTGAATGAAGAGATTGTGCGGCTGATTTCGGCGCGCAAGGGCGAGCCGGAGTTCATGCTGGAGTGGCGGCTGAAGGCGCTGCGCCACTGGCAGTCGCTGGAGCGCAAGGACGCGGAGCCGAAGTGGGCCAATATTACGTATGGGCCGATCGACTACCAGGACATCGTCTACTACTCGGCGCCCAAGCAGAGACCGGCGATCGACAGCCTGGAAAGCCTGGACC
This sequence comes from Acidobacteriaceae bacterium, assembly GCA_030041305.1. GTDB lineage: Bacteria > Acidobacteriota > Terriglobia > Terriglobales > Acidobacteriaceae > Telmatobacter. The sequence goes on along the minus strand of JASHOC010000139.1, from coordinate 8,244 downwards.
CGGAGATTCTGCGCACGTACGAGAAGCTCGGCATTCCGCTCGAAGAGCAGAAGCGGCTGGCCGGCGTGGCCGTGGACGCGGTCTTCGACAGCGTCTCGGTGGCCACGACGTTCAAGAGCAAGCTGGCGGAGATGGGAGTGATTTTCTGCTCGTTTTCCGAGGCGGTGCAGAAGCATCCTGACCTGGTGCGCAAATATCTGGGGTCGGTGGTCCCCTACACCGATAATTTCTTTGCCTCGCTGAACGCCGCGGTGTTTACCGATGGGTCGTTTGTCTACGTGCCCAAGGGTGTGCGCTGCCCGATGGAGCTTTCCACTTACTTCCGCATCAACGCCGCGGAGACGGGCCAGTTTGAGCGCACGCTGATCGTGGCCGACGAGGGCGCGACCGTGAGCTACCTGGAGGGCTGCACGGCGCCGATTCGCGACGAGAACCAGTTGCACGCCGCGGTGGTGGAACTGGTGGCGCTGGACAATGCGCAGATCAAGTATTCAACGGTGCAGAACTGGTACCCGGGCGACAAGGAAGGGCGCGGCGGAATCTACAACTTCGTGACCAAGCGCGGCAAGTGCGTGGGCGTGAACTCGAAGATTTCGTGGACGCAGGTGGAGACCGGCTCCGCGATCACCTGGAAATATCCGAGCTGCATTCTGCAGGGCGAGAATTCGGTGGGCGAGTTTTACTCGGTGGCGCTGACCAACAATCGCCAGCAGGCCGACACCGGCACCAAGATGATTCACATCGGCAAGAATACGCGCAGCACGATTGTGACCAAGGGCATCTCTGCGGGACGCGGGCAGAACACGTACCGCGGCCAAGTGAAGATTATGAAGAGCGCGACGGGGGCGCGGAACTACACGCAATGCGATTCGCTGCTCATCGGCGACCGCTGCGGCGCGCACACGTTCCCGTATATCGACGTGCGCAACTCCACGGCGCGAATGGAGCACGAGGCGTCGACGTCGCGGATCGGCGAAAACCAACTCTTCTACCTGCGCCAACGCGGGTTGAAGACCGAAGAGGCGGTTTCGATGATCGTGAACGGGTTCTGCAAGACTGTGTTCCGCGAGTTGCCTATGGAGTTTGCGGTGGAAGCGCAGAAGTTGCTGGGTGTGAGTCTGGAAGGCAGCGTGGGGTAAACGACAGCGAGTCAGCGGGTCAGCGCGTGAGCGGCTTACGAATTATGGAGAAGAAAAGGATGGCATTGTTAGAGATTGAAGATTTGCACGCGTCGGTGGATGGGCACCAGATTTTGAAAGGCGTGAATCTGGTGCTGAACGCGGGCGAAGTGCACTCCATCATGGGCCCGAACGGCTCAGGCAAGAGCACGCTGGCGCAAGTGCTGGCGCGGCGCGAGTCTTACGAGGTCACGCAAGGGCGTGTTCTTTACGCGGGTAAGGACCTGCTGCAGATGAAGCCGGAAGAGGCGGCGTGCGAAGGCGTGTTTCTGGCGTTTCAATACCCGGTGGAAATTCCGGGGATCGGCAACGCCTATTTTCTGCGCTCGGCCATGAATGCGATCCGCAAATATCGCGGGGAGGATGAGCTGGACGCAATGGATTTTCTGCCGGTTTTTCGCGAGCGGCTCAAACTGCTGGAAATGGATGATGCGCTGATGAGCCGCTCGTTAAATGAAGGCTTTTCGGGCGGCGAGAAAAAGCGTAACGAGATTCTGCAGATGGCGATGCTGGAGCCGAGGCTGGCCATTCTGGACGAGACCGATTCCGGACTGGACATCGACGCGCTGAAAATTGTGGCCGAGGGCGTGAATGCGTTGCGTTCGAGCCAGCGCGCGTTCCTGGTGATCACGCATTACCAGCGGCTACTAAATTACATCGCTCCCGATTTCGTGCATGTGCTGGTGGATGGGAAGATTGTGCGTTCCGGCGGGCCGGAGCTGGCGCTGGAGCTGGAAGAGAAGGGCTACGGCTGGACCGAAGCTGAGGCGCAGCCGGCATGAGCGGCGCGATCGAGGCAGAGTTGAGGCGGGAGACGATGGCGACAGTCGCCAAACCAATGGACAATTATCTTGAGGCCTACGGCGGGTTGCGCGCGCTCGAACGGCGCGAGCCGGAGTGGATGCGAAATCTGCGCGATGAGGCGTGGGAGCTGTTTCGCGAGAAGGGATTTCCCACCACGCACGACGAAGATTGGCGGTTCACCAGCGTAGCGGCGCTGGCGCGGACGCCCTTCCGGCGCGCAGCGGCGAGCCATGCGGCGGTTACCGCGGAGCAGATTGAAGCCTACCGGCTGACGGGCTCGGCGTGCCGGCTGGTGTTTGTGAACGGACGTTTTGCGCCCGGGATCTCCGATGCGCGCAGCCTTCCCGCGGGACTCGAAATATGCTCTTTGGCGCGGGCGCTGGACTGCGGCATGGAAGGATGCGCTCCCACCGGGATTGAGCAGCAGTTGGGCGGTTATGCCGACGTGCGCCGGGATGTGTTTGTGGCGCTCAACACTGCGCTGTGGGAAGACGGCGCGTATTTGCGCATCCGGCGCGGAGCGGCGATCGAGCAGCCGGTGCACCTGCTTTACGTCACGGCGGACGGCGGCGCGGCCACGATGATCCATCCCCGCACCCTCGTGATCGTCGAAGACGCGAGCCAGGTTGCGGTGGTTGAGGATTACGTGTCGCTGGGGGAAGGCGCGGCGATGTGCAACTCCGTCACCGAACTCGTGGCCGGCCAGGACGCGGCGGTTTCGCATTACCTGGTGGAGCGCGAAAACCTTGCCTCCTTCAATCTCTCCACGCTGCGCGTGGAGCTGGGGCGCGGCGCGCGACTGGCTTCGCACTCCATGCTGCTGGGCGGCGGACTGGTGCGCAACAATGTGCATCCGGTGCTTGCCGGCGAGGGCGGGGAGTGCCTGATCAACGGCCTGTTCGTGGGCGAGGGCCGGCAGCACCTGGACAACTACATGCTGGTGGAGCACGCCAAGCCGAATGGAAGCAGCCGCCAGTTTTATAACGGCATTCTCGACGAGCAGGCGCACGGGGTGTTTCACGGGCGCATCGTGGTGCACCCGGACGCGCAAAAGACCGACGCCAAGCAGACTAATCGCAATTTGCTGCTTTCCGACGAGGCACGCATCGACACCAAACCGCAGTTGGAGATTCATGCCGATGACGTGAAGTGCACGCATGGCGCGACCATCGGCCAGATCGAAGAGGAGCCGCTGTTTTATTTGCGCTCGCGAGGGCTGGACGAGGTTGCCGCGCGCAAGCTTTTGCTGTACGCGTTCGCGGCCGAATGTCTGGATCGCATGCAGGAAGCTCCGGTGCGGAGGTTCGCCGAGGCCTTGACCCATGAGCGTCTTTTGGAGGTGGCGCGGCGGGCGCGTCCTGCGGCGACAGTCGAGCGTCAGGACGAGAATGCGCGGAACTGGGAGGAAGTTGGATGACACGGCTTGCCCATCACCCGATTTCCGAACCGCTGCAGGAAGCTTCGGCGCAAGAAGCCTCTGCTCCGAGCGCAGGTTTTCCGGATATCGAAAGAATCCGCCGCGACTTTCCGATCCTTGGTCAGCGTGTTCACGGCAAACGGCTGGTGTATCTCGATAATGGGGCCACATCGCAAAAGCCATGGGCGGTGATTCGCGCCATCACGCGCTACTACGAGCAGGATAACGCCAACATTCATCGCGGCGTGCACACGCTTTCAGTACGCGCGACCGAGGCGCACGACGCGGCGAGGCGCACGGTGCAAAGCTTCCTTCATGCCGCGGATGCGCGGGAAATGGTGTTTGTGCGCGGGGCCACCGAGGCGATTAACCTTGTGGCGCAGAGCTACGGGCGCGCGCACGTGGCGGCCGGCGACGACGTGCTGATCACCGCCATGGAGCACCACTCGAACATCGTGCCGTGGCAGATGCTGTGCGAGGAAAAGCAGGCGCGGCTGCGCGTGGCTCCCATCAATGACCGCGGCGAATTGCTGATGGAGGAATTCGAGAGGCTCATCGGGCCGCGCACGCGCATCATCGCGGTGACGCACGTTTCGAATGCGCTAGGGACGGTGAACCCGCTGCGTCGCATCATTCATCTCGCGCATCAACAGAACGTGCCTGTACTGGTGGATGGAGCGCAGGCCGCGCCGCATTTGCCCGTGGATGTGCAGGCGCTCGACTGCGATTTTTACGTCTTCTCAGGGCACAAGGTTTATGGGCCAACGGGAATCGGAGCGCTTTACGGCAAAGCGGCGCTGCTCGACTCCATGCCGCCGTACCAGGGCGGCGGGGACATGATCCGCTCCGTCACCTTTGAGAAAACCACGTACAACGAACTGCCTTTCAAATTCGAGGCGGGAACGCCCGACATCGCCGGAGCCGTCGGCTTGGGCGCGGCGCTCGAATATGTGAGCGAGTTGGGCATGGACTATGTTGCGGCGCACGGGCAGGATCTGCTGACCTACGCAACGGAAGCCGTAGGAGCGATCCCCGGGGTGCGATTGATCGGGACGGCAAGTCAGCGGGCGGGCGTACTCTCGTTCGTATCCGATCACGTGCATCCTCACGACCTGGGGACGATTCTCGATCGCGAAGGCGTGGCGATTCGGACCGGACATCATTGCGCGCAGCCGGTGATGGACCGGTTTGGCATTCCGGCTACGGCGCGGGCGTCGTTCGCCGTGTACAACACACGCGAAGACATTGACGCGCTGGTGGAGGGGATCGCGAAGGCGCATGAGGTGTTTGGATGACGGAACTCGACGAGTTGTACCAGGAAGTCATTCTGGAGCACAGCAAGGCGCCGCGCAATTATCGCCGGCCCGAGGCGACCAACCGCAGCGCCGAGGGTTACAACCCGCTGTGCGGCGACCGGTTCACGGTGTTTCTGGATGTGGAGGGCGACGCCATCCGCGACATCGGCTTTCAAGGCTCAGGATGCGCGATTTCACGGGCGTCGGCGTCAATGATGACGCAAAGCGTGAAGGGCAAGAGCAAAGAGGAGGCGGCGCGGCTCTTTGAGGAGTTTCACCGCCTGGTGACAGGTGGGGCGAAGACTCCGGAAGAGCGGACAATACTGGGTAAACTGGCCGCCTTTGCCGGAGTTTCGAAATTTCCGGTGCGCGTGAAATGCGCCACGCTGGCCTGGCACACGATGCAGTCCGCGCTGGAAGGCAAGCAGGACGTCGTTTCTACCGAGTGACGCTGCGGAGTTGAGAAATGGCTGTTGAATCCACAACCCGTGGTGACGAGCGTGAACCGCAAGGTGCGGCTTCGGAGTTTCGCGAAGAAGCGATGTGGCGGGCGTTGAAGACGGTGCGGGACCCGGAGATCCCGGTGAATATTGTCGATCTCGGACTCATTTACTCGGCCGCCGTGGTCCCGGTTGAAAGCGGCAAACGCATCGAGATTCACATGACGTTGACTGCGCCGGGCTGCGGGATGAGCGAAGTGCTGAAGAAAGACGTGGAGACGAAGCTCGCGCGATTGCCTGAGGTGCGCGAGGTGAAGGTGGAGGTTGTTTTCGATCCGCCGTGGACCCCGGCCAAGATGTCGGAAGACGCGAAGCTTGCGCTCGGATTTGACAGCACTTTTGGAGCGCCGGCACAGAGCCAATCGGCGTTTAAAATCGTTCGCTGACCATTGTTGGTCGCGCTTACGGCGGTTCTCCAATTCCCGTGGAGTTTTGAGGGGCGTGCCAGGTGGCGTTTTCTTGGGAAAAACGCCACTCAACGTTCGAGGTTCCGCTCTACACCAATTGGAGAACCGCTATAATCGGCCGACGCCGGTTTTCTCTAGTGCAGAATGTTCATTTGCCGTGCGCGCGGCTTTCTCGCGTCGCGGTTGACGACGTCGCGCGCAACTTATGAGATGGTGATCGCGGCTACCTCGTAGTCCTCGACTCCTGGAATCGTAAACTCAAGAATCTGCCCATCGGCGTTGAACATGACGCTGGATTCGGCGCGCAGCAACTCGACCGATTTTACGCGCACACCCGCCGGTAGTTTCATTCGGACCACTTGCGGCCCAATGGGGTGGGTGGTCTGGATCCATCCATGCTGGGCGTCGGGATTCGTGTAATTCAACACGTGAACGGCGTAACCCGGGGCCGTTTCCCAGGCGAACATTTCTACGAAACCCTCGCCGGATAGATCGACGATACGCTCGTCGCGCGTGATCCAGCGGAGGGTGTTGCCGAGCAGGCGCAGCAGGTCGCCGTGACCGGTGAGCCAGTAGGTGCGCTCGACGTCTCCGGGAAAAAAGGCGATCCGGCTGGGACCGAGTTCGCGCAGGACCACTGCCGGCTCATCCGTGTGCGAAATGGGCGGATACGCCAGCTCCGGAGGATAACGCACGAAGCCCGGAACGACGGAGAGCACCGCTTCCTGGACGGGCTTGAGGGGAACGCGATTCTGCGCGCCCGGAATCCAGTTGGTGTCGTGGAAGCCGTCGAGAATGGGGTGCTGGCGCTCGATGCGCGCGTAGTAGGCATTCCCGTTTGTGCCGATAACATCGCCGGCTTTGGAGATGCCCAACAGATCGGCAAGGCCGAACTCCGCGCGGGAATTGAGATTCTCATCGTAGAGGCCGGTTTCAAAGCTGGCCATAAGCGAGCCGCCGGAATCGACGAAGGCGCGAATCTGATGGCACTGGGCGTCACTGAGCATGGCGACGTTGGGAAGAATGAGGGCGCGATACTTCGCCAGACGCTCGGGCTCGAGGCGATCTTCGTGGACGAAGTCGAAAGCGAAGCGGCCGCGGAGCAAAGCATCGTAAAGGCCCTGCGTGGTTTCGTGCATGTACGCGCGGGAGCGAACCGCGGCGGGACCCGGGTAAAGAAGCTGCGTGCTTTGACCGAACACGACGCCGATATTGGCGATCGACCGGCGCACGGCGAGGTGGGCGTCGTGCTTGGCGGTCCACTGAAAATAATCGGAGCCGACTTTTTGCCAGCGGCGATCTTCGCCCAGGCCGTCTTCCGCGCCGACGAAATGGTAATACGGAACCATGCCGCCGGCGAGGGTTTCATTCATCCACATACGCGCTTCGTCAGGGTTTTTCGATGCGTTACGCCAGCTCACGGCGCCGGTGGAGTAGGCCGCGGTGACGTTGGCCGCGAATTTTCCGTCCATGATGGCGTTGCAAACCCGGCCTTGCAAACTGCATCCCCACACCTGGTCGTTGCCGTAGCTGCGCCCCTGGTTGTCGGCTTGGAACCACGCTGCGATTTTGCCCAAGCGGTCAAGATTCGGTCCGCCGCGCACGTTACCGCCAAGGTTGGCGAAGAAGAAGCAATCCGGACGCTTCTCTTTGGCGAGCGCGTCGTACCTGGTCCAGAGCTGGAAGACGCGGTCGTTGAAGGCGCGCCAATAGGTGGGGGTATCGGCCGGCGGAAGCTTGCTGCAGATGGCGCAATGGCAGTCGGGCAGGCTGCCCAGCGGCGGCCAGCCGTTGGTGTAGAAGCAATCCACATTGTAGAGCGAACTGACTTCGCGGATGAGGGCCGGGACATAATCGTCCATGTAGGTGGAGAACATGCAGGTCTTGAAAAGGCGCGGGTCTTCGGCGCTGAATTGCACGGAACCATCCTTGTAGCGCATGGCCCATTCGGGATGCGCCGCGAGCGCGTCGCCCCAGTTGAGATCGGGGCTCATGCGCGCGACCACGCGCATGTTGCGCTTCTTGGCCGCGGCTGTGCACTCGCCGAAAAAGTCGCGGCCATTGAGGAATTTTCCCCACTGGTGGAACTTTACTTTGGAGGGGTAAAAGGCGAGGATGCCGGTCACGCTCACGAAGACGATTTGCGCGCCGGCGTTATGCCAGTAGTCGGCCCATTCCTCGATGTTCATCGCCACCGGATCATGCTCGGTCATGTTGGTCTGGCCAACGCGGCGGATCCGCTGCTGCCAAGGCTCCGACGCCGGGTCGATGGGCGCAAGACGCGAGGGCAAGGCGACGAGCTGCAATGCAGATGCGCCGCCGGGCTGACCTGCCGCGATGGCGGCGGGTTGGAGGGCGTTGAGCGCGGCGGAGACGGGGAGAACAGCGGCTCCGGTTCCTAAGCTGGTTTTCAGAAATGCGCGCCGATTGAGCATCCGGGTCCCCTTATCGTCCAGGAGAAGTGTAATCGGCGCAGGGACCATGCACCAACCACGAGAATGGGCAAGCGACAAGCGGGAGTTGTGGATGCTTTGGCGCGGTTAGCGGGTTTACGGCGGTTCTCCAATTCCCGTGAAGTTTTGAGGGGCGTGCCGGGTGGCGTTTTCTTGGGAAAAACGCCACTCAACGTTCGAGGTTCTGCTC
>JASHOC010000138.1 GCA_030041305.1 Acidobacteriaceae bacterium | reverse complement strand
GGGTCTTTGTCCGTGGGGTGGAGACGAGGCCGAGCCCGCAGGCTGTGGCGGGTCCACCGTCAAGGGCGAGAACGAAGTATGGCCGGATTTCCACCCCAGCGACCAAAGGCCGTCGCTGGGGACCCCGGGATTTCCACCCCAGCGACCAAAGGCCGTCGCTGGGGACCCCGGGATTTCCACCCCAGCGACCAAAGGCCGTCGCTGGGGACCCCGGGATTTCCACCCCAGCGACCAAAGGCCGTCGCTGGGGACCCCGGGATTTCCACCCCAGCGACCAAAGGCCGTCGCTGGGGACCCCGGGATTTTCGCCGCAACCCTTCGGGACGGGGCCAATTTTTCCGATTTCGTTGTCGCTCGTCGCTAGCAGACACCCGGTGTTCCACCCCACGGACGAAGAGCGCGTCCGTGGGGGCCCCGGTATGCGTATCTCCTCGCTCCTGGAACTGGGGAAAAATTGGCTCCCGTCGCTGCCCGCTCCAAAGTTCATGACAGGCTCTTAGAGGCCTGCAAGCGGTCATACCCGCCGCGCGGCCGTGGTAGAGTGAAAATCCACGGGGGCGCCATGACAGCGGGCGGGCAGCTTGCGGTCAACACCGAGATTCTCGGCCTGCAGCAGCAGGTGGCGCGGCTGCAGGCGCTGCTCGAGGCCTCGCGCCAGGTCCACTCCACGATTCATGAAAGGGAAGTGCTCGATCAGGTGCTTCGGATCGTGGTGCGGGAGTTGGAAATGGCCGGCGCCGCGTTCCCCTGCGAAGGTATGACCTACGGCGAGCTTGCGGCCGCCGCCGACGCCGCGCTGCCCGCATTTCCTTTGGAGGATCGCGACGGCCGGCGCATGACGGAGTTGGTCGTGGCCCCGCCCGGCGGTCGCGCCCTCACCCTGTACGAGGCCGATTTCCTCGAAGGCCTGGCGCTGCAAGCCGCCGTTGCCCTCGAAAACGCGCGCAACCACAAGCGCAACGTGGAGTTCGCGCGGCTGCAGCAAGACCTGGATGCAGCCCGTGAGATTCAGCGCTCGCTGCTTCCGCAGCGCTTGCCCGCAATTCCGGGCTATTCGGTCGCATTCCGCTCCGACGCCTGCTACCAGGTGGGCGGCGATTACCTCGACATCGTCCAGCAGGCCGACGGCAGCCTCCTCATGGCGGTCGCCGATGTGGCCGGCAAGGGCCTGGCTTCCGCCATCATGTCCACCAGCTTCCGCGCCGCGTTCCGCGGCATGGCCGCCACCGGCTTGCCGCTCGACGAACTGGCCACGCGCATGAACCGGCATCACTGGGCCGAAGGCGAAGAGGCGCGACGCCGCTACGTGACGGCGATCTTCCTGCGCCTGCATCCCGAGGCGGGCGAAATCGAGGTGGTGAACGCCGGCCATAATCCCGGATTCCTGGTCGCGCCGGGCGCCGCGCCGCGGCAGTTCGAAGCCGTGGGCATACCGCTGGGCCTATTGCCCGGCATGATCTATGCCGCTGCGCGAAGCGATTTCGCCCCCGGGGCGCGGCTGCTTTTTTATACCGACGGGCTGACGGAAGTGTTTCGCGGCGATGAGGAGTTTGGGCCGGAAAGGCTTTTGCATGTATTTTCTACGTGCTGCCCATCGAATGCCGATGATATTCTCGAGGCATTGTGGAAGGCCCTGGGGGACTTTTCTGAAGGTGGTCCGCAGGGAGACGACATGACCGCACTGGCCCTGTGCCGCGCGACCGCGGAGATACGGGCATGAGCAATGCGAAGACGGCCACGGTCGAGGTTCGCCTGCCCTCGCGGCTCGGCTACGAGAAAGTGGCCATGAGCGCGGCCTCCGCGGTGGCCAAGCTGATGGGCTTCCGCGAGGATCGCATCGAGGACCTGAAGACCGCCATCGCCGAAGCCTGCATCAACGCCATCGAGCACGGCAACCGGCTGAACGAAAAGCTCTCGGTGGGGGTGGTGCTCTCCGCCGGCGCCGACCAGCTTGAAATCAAGGTGATCGACGACGGCTCCGGGATCACGAAACCGCCGCCCAAGCCCGACATCGACCGCAAGATGCACGGCGAGGAGGACCCGCGGGGGATCGGCATGTTTCTGATCCAGGCGTTGGTCGACGAGGCCGAGTGGGTGAGTGGCGCCGACGGACGCAGCAGCTATGTACGCCTCGTCATCCGGCTCAACCAGCAAGCCGCATAACCGGGTTGATTCCAAACAGAAGATATGGGGGATTACCGACGAGTGCCAATCGAAACCAAGTCGCGCGTTGACCAACTCAACACCTCGGCCGGTCATCCCGTCGCCGTGCTCCGCTTCGAAGGCGATATCGCCAGCACTTCGAGAGACGCCGTCCTCGGCGCCTACCAGGCTTTGCCCAAAGCCCACGTGAATCTGGTTCTGCTCGATTTCAGCCGCGTTGACTACATCAACTCGAGCGGCATCGCGTTGGTGATTCAACTGCTCATCGAGGCCGCGAACGCCGGCCAGAAAGTTTGCGCCTTCGGGCTCTCGCCGCACTTCACCAAAGTCTTCACCATGGTGGGCATCACCAAATACGCGGAGCTTTTCTCGAGCGAGGCCGAGGCGCTGGCGGCGTTGTAGAAAGGCAGGGAACGAGGGAACAGGAACTCGGGACTTACGGCGGTTCTCCAATTCCCGTGGAGTTTTGAGGGGCGTGCCAGGTGGCGTTTTCTTGGGAAAAACGCCACTCAACGTTCGAGGTTCTGCTCTACACCAATTCGAGAACCGCTAGAGACCCTGTGTGGGATCGGCCACACTCCCGCGTCCCCGGTCCGTTGTCGAAGTTTCGAGCGCACGCCGGCGCGCGGGATCACAGCGCCCAGCGGAATGTTCCGCTCTGAAAGATTTTGGGCCCCCGGAAATTGTGCATTGAATTTGAGACCGGTCCAGAGCCTGTTATGAACTTTGAAGGGCGCCGCAAGCGAGCAAAATGCCGAAAATCCCAGCAAAACGCGGATTCTGGGGATGCTCGGTTCCGGCTGCGCCTACGATTTCCATTTGTCTTGTTGTACCTTCAAAAATTCCATGCTGATTCCATTGGATTTACGGGCGCAAAGTTCATAACAGGCTCTAGGCTACGTGGTCACGCGGCGAAAGTTTTCGGTGATGGCGCTGGTTGCGGCCCCGACAGCCTCACCGAGGTCATCGGCCCTTTCCTTGGCGAAGTCGGAAGCCCGCTGGACTTTCTCACGGACCATATGGGAGACGTCGCGCGCCTTCCCCCTTGCCGCGCGCGTCATGTCGTCCATTCTCTCGCGCGAGGTTTCGGCGAGATCTTCGGCGGTTTCCACGATGCGGCGACGGGTTACCGCGCCACGAGCGGGCGCAAACAGCACTCCCACGGTAAGTCCTGCAGCCATTCCGGCAAATAAGCCGATCCAGAATTTCATATGCCACCTCCGTTTCTGATTATGACTTTATGATGCAAGGCGGCGGCAAGGGGTTCGGTGTGGGCTTCATGCCTTGCCCGATGCAAAGCGGCATTCCAAGCCTGAGCTGGTTTCGCGCGCCGTGCACGGCATCCTGAGTTGCCGCCGAGTTCTCAATTAGCTAAGATATTCCTAGCAGTTTGGAGAAATGGGATGACGGAAGCAACCATGTTCGAGGCTAAAACCCATCTCTCCGAGTTGGTAAAGCGCGCTCAACGGGGAGAAAAGGTCGTCCTGACCACAGGGCGGAAAAAGACTCCGGTAGCCATGATTGTCGCTCTGAAACCGGTGAAGGAGCGGGGGTTCGACTTTTTTCATCTTCCCAATTTCGATATTCCCGCCGATTTCGACGAGCTTCCTGAAACCGAACAAAAAGCATGGAGCGGAGAAGGCGAGTGAAAGTTCTCATCGACACGCATTACGTGCTTTGGGCGGCGATCAACTCGAAACGCATGGAAACCTGGGCCAGGAAACTGCTCGCCGACCTCGACAATGAGATCCTGGTATCCGCCGCGTCCGTCTACGAGATCAGTCTGAAAGTGAGGCTCGGCAAGCTCCCGGAGGGGGTTGAATTCGAGAGTGACCTGATTCGAAATATAGAAAGCCGTCTTGGATACACCCTCCTCCCCTTGGAGCCGGAGTCGATGATGCGCGCCGCGCGTTTCGAGGTTCCTCATGCCGATCCGTTTGATCGCATGATTGCGGCGCAGGCTACCCAAAACAACTTGCCCCTTCTCAGCGCAGATCCCAAGCTCGATGCATTTGGTGTTCAACGCCTAAAGAAACCAAAGCGGAACCAGAATCGATAAGGTCTTCGAACCGCTATGACACGACTGGTCCTGGCAGGTTGCCCGACGTTCTGAATCTGTTGTTGGATGCGGGATCCTCGACTCGTCACCTGTCCCGACGCTCTCGGCGAATGATCGGCTATCGAATGTCAAGCCCTTCGGTCATTCTTTTTCCTCTAATCCGTTCTGCCCAAAGCTCTTCCATTCGACCTCAACTTGCCGGGAATTTTTCTCGATTTGCTACTCTTGATCATGAGGGTTCGACGCCTTCGCGCCGCCATCTCAGGTCCACAATGTTGCAATCGAAGTTTCCGGGGCCACCAACGCGCCTACCTTCAGGAGCCCAGTCGACTCTTGATCGAGAAAATGCCCACTTTGAGGCGCCAAATTGCGAAGAAATTTACTAACCATTTTGTTTTCAAACACTTACAGGAGAAACGATTTGTTTTCAATCACTTGCATCCATCCTTTTGGATAGGTGCTTTAGAATGAAACACTTGATGAAAGCGAGAAAATGCACGCTTACGCGCAAAAGCTCAAAGAAACCCGCTAACCCTTTTGTTTTCTCAAATCTGGCCATAACCCACTTGTTTTCAGAAATTTAACTCGATTTCGATCGCCTAACCCACTGAAAACATGACGGTTATTGCCAGAACGGGGGGTGGGGGTGGCAATTTAGCTAAATCTCAAGCAACGGAGGCGATCTCGACCACAAGGTATGTCGTCCTCCCATTGTCACTGCGCGAAATGATTGTTACTGCGCAAAATATTGAGGCCAGGGAAGCGTATCTTTCCGCTTATGGGAAGGCGCCCCTTGATTCCCGCATTTCCCGAGGATGACCGCAATGAACCTCGATCGAATCCAATCGGCGCTACGCGACGCATCTCTCGACGGCTGGTTCTTTTACGACCATCATCACCGCGACCCCATTGCCGCCGCCATCCTTGGACTGGACGAGAAGGCCCACATCACGCGCCGCTGGTATTACTTCATTCCAGCCATGGGCGAGCCGCGCAAGCTGGTGCACCGCATCGAGCAGAGCCGCCTGAATGTTTTGCCCGGCGCCAAGACTTTGTATTCAAGCTGGCAGGAGCTGCGCGCCGGTCTTCAATCGATGCTCGCCGGCGCTCGCCGCATTGCCATGCAATACTCGCCCAATAACGACATCATGTATGTGTCGATGGTGGACGCGGGCACGGTGGAATTCGTGCGCTCACTGGGCAAGGAGATCGTGAGCTCCGCCGATCTGGTGAGCCAATTTGAAGCGGTGCTGAGCGAAGACCAGATGGCCAGCCACGGGGAAGCTCAACGCGCCATCGACGCCATCGTGGCCGAGGGATGGAAGGAAATTGGATGCCGGTTGCGCGCCGGCGGCGCGACCGGAATTTCAGAGTACGACATCGTGGTGTGGCTCCGAGAAGCCATGCGCCGCGAAGACCTGGTTTGGGAGAAGGGGCCGGATGTGAGCGTCAACGCCAACACCTCCGACTCGCACTACGAGGCGACCGCCGGGGACGCGGCGCCGATTTGCGAGGGCGACTTTGTTCTCATCGACATCTGGGGCAGGCTCGACAAGCCCCGCAGCGTCTACTACGACATCACTTGGACCGGGGTCGTGGGCCGCGCGCCGAGCGAACGGGAGCAACTCGTGTTCGCCGCCGTCCGCGAGGCCCGCGACGCGGCGATCGCGGCGGTGCAGTCGGCCTTCGCCACGAGCCAAGCCATCCGCGGTTTTGAGGCGGACGACGCAGCCCGCGCCGTCATTCGCAGGGCCGGCTTCGGCGAATTCTTCACCCATCGCACGGGCCACAACATCACCCATGAGATTCATGGTCCCGGGGCCCACCTCGACAACCTCGAAACCCACGACGAGCGGCGTTTGCTGCCCCACACGTGCTTCTCCGTGGAGCCGGGTATCTACCTGCCTGAGTTCGGCGTCCGCAGTGAAGTGGACATGCTCACTGCGCCCGGCAAAGCGTGGGTTACGGGAAAAATTCAGCGGGAGCTAATAAGGATCTGAAGAGCGAGCGCGCGGGAAGACCGTTTCCGGGCGGATTACAGGCGTCCAATTCCCGGGAAGATTCCGCGGGCGAACTCGCGTTCCGCTGCGTCAAGGTCTTCGCGCCGGCCCAGATCGCGCCAGGCGTACCCATCGGCGCGAAATGCGAGGATCTTCTCGCCCTGGGCGGCCAAACGCAGATAGGCCGAGATGATGGAGAATGCGCCCTCCTCCTGCATTTTTGCGAAGAGGCGCGGCGCGATGACGTGGATGCCGGAAAAGCCCAGCGGCTGCGGAGTCGCCACAGGGCGAACCATCTCCACTTGAAGATTCTTCTCATCCGCGTCTGTGTTTCCCGCGCGGGGCCCTGACCGGCGGCCGCACAGTTGGCCCGCCTCATCGAAGAGCAGCGCGCGGGCGGTCTCGCGCTGCCGAACCGCCAACGTGGCCAGAGCCTCGTGCGCCAGGTGAAACTCGACCATCCGCCGGAGGTCGATGGTGCTGATGACGTCGACGTTGTGGACGATGAAAGGCTCGCCGGAACTTCCGCTCTCTAAAAAAAACCACGCCGCCTTTTTCAGGCCGCCGCCGGTGTCGAGCAGGACTTCCTCGTGCGAGAGTTCGATCTTCATGCCAAAGTTGTGGTGGGCGGCCAGGTATTCGGCAATCGTCGCGGCAAAGTGATGCGCATTCACAATCGCTTCACTTACGTCGAAGCTCTGCAGGCGGCGAAGGGTGATTTCCAACAGGGTGCGGCCGGCGATCGTGACCAGGGCTTTGGGGCGCTGATCGGTGAGCGGGCGCAGACGCGTGCCGAGGCCGGCGGCCAGGATCATGGCCTTCATTTGCCCATCGTCTCCAGCTCCAAATGGCGGACGACTGTCTCCACACCGTTGGTCCCGCGCAGATGCTTGGCTAACTGCTCGGCAAGATACACGGAGCGGTGCTGGCCGCCGGTGCAGCCGAAGGAGACCATCAAGCTCGAAAAGCCACGCTGCCGATAGTTGGCCACACTGGCGTCGATGAGCGATTGCGCATGGTCGAGGAACTGGCGTACGCCTTCATGATGACTCAAATAGTCGATGACCGCAGCGTCTTTGCCGGTCAGGCTGCGGAAGCGTTCTTCGCGGCCGGGGTTGGGGAGGTTGCGGGCGTCGAACACAAATCCGCCGCCGTGACCGGATTCGTCGGTGGGCGGCGTGCGATGGAAGGAAAAGCTGAAGATCCGCACCGTCAAGCCCGCGGCCGCAGACGCCAGGTGTTGCAACTTCTCAGACGATGTGATGGCCTCAAGGGAGTCGAGGAGCGCGGGCAGTTCGATGGGCAACCGGACGTGCGCAGCGAGCCAGCGCAGGTTTTTGAGCGCATAGGGCACACTTTGCAGGAAGTGGGTTTTCCGCTCGTAAAATCCCCGAAAGCCATACGCGCCCAGCGCCTGCAAGATGCGCACGTAGACATAGGCGTAATAATGCTCCATAAATGCGGCGCGATCGAGCGCGATGAAGTCCGCAAGGCGGTCGAGATAGGCATCGAGTAATTGCCGGCGCAAGTCTGGCGGCAGATCGGCTTTGCCGTCGTAGAGTAGAGAAGCAATGTCGTATTGCAAAGCGCCTCGGCGGCCGCCCTGGTAGTCGAGGAAAAACGGCTGGCCGTCGCGCAGCATGACATTGCGCGATTGAAAGTCGCGATACAGAAAATAATCGTGGCGGGCGGCGAGCAGAAACTTGGTTAACCGGCTGAAATCCTGCTCGAGGGCCTGTTCATTGAAGGGCACGCCGGCAAGGCGCAGGAAATAATACTTGAAATAATTCAGGTCCCAGGCGATGGACTGGCGGTCGAAGCTCGAACGCGGGTAACAGACTTTGTAATTCAAATCGCCGGCGGCCTCGACCTGGAAGCGCGGCAACACGGCCACCACCTTTCGGTAGGCCTCAAGGGCTTCGGGGCCGATGATGTCGCTCTCGCGATGCGTGCTTAAAAACTCGAAAAGGGTCAGGTCGCCCAGGTCTTCTTCCAGATAGGCGCCGTGGCCGAGATCTTCGGCGTAAATTTCGGGAACGGGCAGCCCGTGGCGGCGAAAATGCCGGGAAAACTCGACGAAGGCGACATTCTCTTCGCGCACCGAGTGGCGAATGCCGATGGCGGTGTTTCCGCCGCCGGTGAGCCGGACAATGGCCCGCCCCGAGCCGCCGAGCTGGCCTTGCAATGGCTGCGCATTTTCAGCCGGCAACTGGAAATGCTGTTCAAATAGCCGTCTTAAAACATCCATGAAGATACCGGAATTGCGCAAGATGCTTGGACAAAGATATCCAGCGCAGGCGGGCGGCTGCAAGATGGGACGGCATAGGGTGAATGGTCAACTTGACGGGGTTCGCGTGCTGATTCGTTTCTGGCTCCGGGGCGCAGCGGTTACATCGGTCAAGAATGTGACCGGTCCGTACCCTCCTACCTACCCCGTCCCTCCCCTTTTCGAGTTAAGCGGCTTGTTTTCAGCGTGTTGACTTTGATTGATTGCCGCAGCCCATTGAAAACAGGGCATTTGGCTCGCAGATTCCTCCATCCAAAGGGCTTAGAGCTTTTGTCTTAGGCATTTAGCCTCCTTTTGCCGGTTTTTCTTCCCCCGCAATCTTCTATGGAATGCCCCTGGATTGCCCCTGGATTGCTCGTGATTCTGCGTCAGGGATCAGGGTCACAAAGCCTCTCCGATTTCCGATGGAATTCTGCGCTTTACGGTGTAGTTAATTCGATTATGACGAAAGGCGCGAAATTACCGGTAAGTTGGGGAGGAATTTTTTAGACGTTCCTCTCGAATCCGAAAATCGGGACCTTGGTCCCACGGATAAACCGCTATCGCGCCGCTTCGCGATGTCGCGCGTTAGCAAGTTCGCCGGCGATCG
The DNA here is from genome assembly GCA_030041305.1 of Acidobacteriaceae bacterium. Classification (GTDB taxonomy): domain Bacteria; phylum Acidobacteriota; class Terriglobia; order Terriglobales; family Acidobacteriaceae; genus Telmatobacter. Next base: position 176 of record JASHOC010000138.1, on the reverse strand, counting down.
AGTTCTCCACGCGCACACCGAAGCCGCGCTGATTGGGAAGGCCTAACCCGGCGTAGCCGGAACCAAAACCTGGCATTTTCCCGAAAGTTGGAGCCTTTGAAAAAATGCCGAAATCCCGCATGAATACTGACCGAAACGTACATCGCCAGAAATATTCTGCGCAAAATGTGCAGGAT
>JASHOC010000137.1 GCA_030041305.1 Acidobacteriaceae bacterium | reverse complement strand
ACTTCGTGGTGCATCGGGGAAGACATCCGCTGGATGATTTCGAGCATTGGGCCGGAGCGGGTGATGATGGGCGCGGATCTGCCCAGCAACGTCCCGGTGGAGTTCGCCAAATACCGGGCCCTGGACCTAGCCTCCGAGGTCTACGACCGGGTAATGGGGGGCACCGCCGTCGAGGTCTTCCATCTCAAGTGGTAAGGACAGCAAAGCGCCGCTCGCCGCTGCTCATCGCCATCGGCTCCAGTCTGCCGCAGAAGCCAGAAATCCTTTCGCTCTAGCGCAGGACGCCCGCGTCCTTGGCCGGCCAGTAGACGAAAACCGCCTTGCCATAAATGAGCGAACGCTCCACCGGACCAAACTCGCGACTATCCGAGGAGATAGAGCGATGGTCGCCCATCATGAAGTAGCAATCGGGCGGGATGACCATCTCCGGCATCGAACGGGTGTCGCGGTACTCAAGTGGGACGTAGGATTCGCGCAGACGTTTGCCATTGAGCCACACCGCGCCGCGGTCGATGCGAATGCGGTCGCCCGGCAGGGCGATGACGCGCTTGATATAACTTTTTTCGGGATCGCGCGGATAGTGAAAGACGACAATATCGCCGCGTTCGATGGCCTCGATATGGTAAGCAAATTTGTTGATGAAGAGGCGATCGCGATCTTCGAGCCGCGGCAACATGCTGGTGCCTTCCACGCGCACCGGTTGATAGAGAAAAGTGATGATCAACACCGATGCGGCCGCGGAGACGAGCAGATCGCGCACCCACAAAACAAAGGAATTGGGCTTCCCCGCAGGCGCCCGCGGCGATGCCGGCGCAGAGGCAGGCGGCGCCGCTTCAGCCTGATCGCCCGCGCCGGAAAAAGTGTTTTGGGAATCCTGAGGAGCCGTCGACATCTTTCTTTAGATTACTCGCAACCGAGCCCTCCGGGTGGACACGGGACCGGGGCGCGGCCTGGCTTTTCAATCGGTTTCGGTTGATCGGCTGCGGGAACCAGCGCAGGCGGCGTTCCCTGAGCTCCCGCGGGCGCCAGATTTTCGGGCTCGAGGAGCAGTGGCCGCTGCAGCACCATTTCCACTTGTCTGCCCGCTTCAATGTTGACATCCGCGCCACGGGTGAACAGCGAAACCAAGCCGGCCGTCGCGAGCCCCGCGCCCACGCCAGCCAAACCGCCGGCCAGCGGATGGCCCGCGCCCAAGCCGCCGATCGCGCCCACCGTAGCCCCTGTGGGAACCGAAATCTTTGCCACTTCGCCGGCGTTGCGGCCCTTATCGCCATTCTCCTGGATCGTGCCTTCGCCATCGTCTTTCACGGCCTGCTTGTTGGCGCCGGGCAGGTTATTCACAACGCCGGGAATCTCCACGACCGTGCCATTGGGAAAGACGATGGAGGTGAAGTGCATATCGAGCTGGGCCCGGCCGCGCACCCGGCCGGCGCGCTCCACGCGATCGACCACGCCCTGCACGTAAACGCCCGCCGGAATCATCACCCGGTTGCCGACCACCACCGGAAAGGTCGACGCCAGATAAACGCCGTCACCGGGCTTGGCGCTCTTGGTGTTAATTGAGCTGCGCAGTTCGAGGAGGACCTTGGTGCCGACGGGAACGGTGTACGTCTTTGGCGCCGAAGCAGGTTGCGCCGCTGCCGGTTGCATTGACCCGCTGGCGGCGGGTTGCGGCTGGGCGGTCGATTGCGCCGCGCTGACGCCGGAGCCCGTGCTTGCCAATCCGATCAAAAAAGCTGCGGGAAGAGCTGCCGGGAACACCCCATGCGGCAATCGCATGACTTCCTCCTGCCTTCAGCATGATAGACGGGCTGGATACGGACAAGGATAGCCCGGATTTGCGCGTTCTTCCGCGGATCAAGGAAACGTTGGACCGGTTCCTCGGTCAACGGCAGGTTCTGCCTAGAGCCTGTTATGAACTTTGGAGCGGGCAGCGACGGGAGCCAATTTTTCCCCAGTTCTAGGAGCGAGGAGGGACGCATACCGGGGCCCCCACGGACGTGCTCTTCGTCCGTGGGGTGGAACACCGGGTGTCTGCTAGCGACGAGCGACAACGAAATCGGAAAAATCGGCCCGTCCCGAAGGGTTGCGGCGAAAATCCCGGGGTCCCCAGCGACGGCCTTTGGTCGCTGGGGTGGAAATCCCGGGGTCCCCAGCGACGGCCTTTGGTCGCTGGGGTGGAAATCCCGGCCATACTTCGTTCTCGCCCTTGACGGTGGACCCGCCACAGCCTGCGGGCTCGGCCTCATCTCCACCCCACGGACAAAGACCCGTCCGTGGGGACCCCGGTTCTGGCCGGATTTTCGCTCGCAACGCTGTCTGCCCCAAAGTTCATAACAGGCTCTAAGCGCCGCCGCGCGCACTGGCGGCCGCTGTGCGCCTGGAGGATAGGGAGAAACGAATACGGTCCGCGGGCTCGCGCGAGACCGCTATCTCTCCCGATTCCAGAATCTTCCCGGGGTTCAAATCTCCATGAGCGAGCGCGGCAGGCGTGGTCTGGCGCGATCGAGGAAAAGCCTCATGCGCAGGGCCTCGGCCCGTTCCGCGGCCACCAATCGCAGTTGGCGACGGATATGATCGATGTCTTCGAGCCGAGTCACCTGCGCTTCGTCGGCTGCGGCGTCGCGCTCCAACCTTTCGATCCGCTCTTCGATGATGGCGCGGAAGCGAGGACTGATCTCATAACCTTCAGCAGCGGCGCAGTTCGTGAGCATAGCGAACGCCTCGGGGATCTGAGGTGCGACCGGTCAACGAGCTTGACCGCCCGCCTCAAGTTTTTTTCATCTGCGCCGATATTAGCGAGGCGCCACTCTTTGCGCCAGATTACGACTTGGGACACTTTCGGTAACCGGTTGTCCGAAAAAGGGACAGCTGGTAATCGGCGCGTGTGCTTCCGGGCGTCTGCGCATACCAAACTGGAGCAGCGAATTTTTTAGGTAGGAATTGGGAACTCGCCGCCAAGTCCAGGGCCGCCTGAGGATCTTTCACCAATTGAGGCGCCCCAGCTCTCGGGTCCCGGTGAGCGAGCTGTGCCTGCTGGCGCGGAGATCTCGATTTTGAGACTGGGAAACCTCGATTTCAACCAACTCAAATCATGCGGCCAGAAACCTAGTCTTGCGGATTCTGCGGCGCATTAGCGAAATAGCCCCGGCGGACCTGCGCCTTGTTCCCCTCACCGCATTGCACGGCGATGTGCCGGAAGGTCCCATCGAGCTTGGAGTTGGTGGGCGTGTACGTGGCTATGTACTGCGTGCGCAGCTCGTCTTCAATCTCTGAGAAGGCCGCCTGGAGTTTGGGGCCGTTATTACCCACATCAATCAGCCGGCCGCCGGTCTCATCCGCGATCTTCTTTGCCGCCGAGTAGCCGTAATAGCCCATACCCTGCATCCAGTATCCTGCGCGGTCGGCAATCAGGATCACATAGATGATGACGTTGTTTCGCTCCGCCGCGGCAATGGCCGCGTCGATCTTGGTGCGGCTGCCTTCGTCCTCGCCGTCGGTCAGGATAATCATCGCCTTACGGCCGGTTTCCTGGTTCAGCTTCTCCGTCGCGGAAAGATAAATGGCGTCGTACAGCAAGGTGCCTTTCGGGTCGCCCACGGTGGGCACGGGCCCCCCACCCAGCCCGGGAATGCCCGCTCCGTTGCCGCCGGCGGTGTTGATCTGCGCCTTGTTCATGGCGTGCGCCAGTTCGTGGGCGCTGTTGGTAAAGTCTTGCAGCAGGTCCACATTTACGTCGAAGGAGATCAGGAACGCTTCATCCTTGGACCGCAGCACCTGTTGCAAAAATTGGCTGCCGGCTTCCTGCTCGAGAGGCAGAACCCGCTCCTGGCTGCCCGAAGTGTCGAGCAGAATCCCCAGGGTCAGCGGCAGGTCGGTTTCGGCGGCAAACGTCTTGATCGTTTGCGGGACCTTGTCCTCAGAGATCGCGCAGTCGCTCTTGGTCAGATGGGGAACCAGCTCGCCTTTCTTGTCCCTGACGGTGAAGAAGAGATCGACCAGGTTCACGTTCAGTTTGAACGTGGCCACTGGTTGCTGATCCGGTGGTGGAGGAGGCGCGGTGCTTACCGGCGGCGCGTCCGGAGAAGGAGCGAGCTGAGCCCAGCCGGCCGCGGGCAACCACAGCAGCGCTAGTGAGAGTAGAACAACTCCAAATCGGACCCGCATGATAGCGAATTAGACGGGCAAATCACCTCTAAGAGAGCATACCTCAACCGAATAGGGTCGCGAGGAGCAAACCTGCGCGGCCCGCGCGCGTCTGATACTCTGTGAAGTGTGCGGCGCCCGCCGCGCGGTTGGGGTCTGCGCGGAACGCACTGGCCGGGCGTAAGCAGGCAGTGTGCGGGGGTTGGAGGAAGATTTCGCCGTGAAGCAATGGGTTTCAGCAATCGCTCTGGCTGCGCTTTTCGGCATGGCTCTACCTGCCAGCGAGGCCACCCCGCCCCAAGCCCAGCAGTCCTCGCCGCCCAACGCGCCGGTGCCGAATGCGCCCACCCCGCAAGAAGCGCAGCCGCTACCGGGCGCAGAAGGTCCGATCATTCCCGGCAAGGGCGCGGGGCAGCCTACGCCGCAGGGCTCTTCCACTTCCGCCCCTGCCACCCCTGCGCCACCACCCCCACCGCCCGCCAGCCAGCCGCCGGCTCAGCAAAAGGACCAGGTGCAGACCACGCCTCCTGAAGAAGGCAGCGGCGCCCTGACCCGCTTTGTCGTCAACGTAAACTTCGTGGAAGTTCCAGTGACGGTCAAGGATTCCAAGGGAAATCCCGTTGCCGGTCTCACCTTCCGCGATTTTCAAATCTACGAAAATGGACGACGCGAGCCGCTGAGCCTCTTCAGCGTCGATCCGGAACCGCTCTCCGTCGCCTTCGTCGTCGACCAGAGCCTGCCCTCCAACATCATGGAAAAGGTGAACGACTCGCTGGGCGCCATTCAGGGCGCGCTCACCTCCTACGACGAAGCGGCGTTGTTTACTTACAGCAACGGCTCGAAGGAGTGGACAGGCTTCACCGGCGCACAAAGCGCGCGCTTGCCGGCCGTTCTGTCGCTGGCCCAGGCGACAGGGACTGACCCCATGGTGCCCATCAACACCGGTCCGTTGGCCGGCTGCCCGGTCTATGTCAACGGGAATTGCGCCGATCCCAACATCCAGCCCGGACGCTCGGCCGGCAACCAGACCTTTATCACCATCCCCAAGGAAATTCATACCCTGAACGACGCCATCCTGGCGGCGGCCAAAGAGCTTTCCACGCGGCCCAAGGACCGCCGGCGCATCATCTACGTTGTCTCTGACGGCAAGGAATACGGCAGCAAAGCCACCTGGCGCGAAGTGGTTCGCTACCTGCAGACCAACAAAACCGCCGTCTACGCCACGCTGGTGGGCGACTCGGCCCGCTGGGGCCAAGGCTGGATCGACCGCCTGCACCTGCCCTTTACCATGTACGACAACATTCTCTACAAATACACGGCGCTTACCGGCGGCGATATGGACGCCGAGGGTGGCGTGAACGGCATCGAGAAGAGCTACGCCAAAATCGCCGAAGAAGCGCGCTACCAGTACACGCTTGGCTATCTCAGCCATGAGTCCATCTACGACGCCAAGTACCGCTCCATCGATGTGCGCGTCGACCGGCCCAACCTCGAAGTGATCGCCAAGCCCGGCTATTATCCTTCGGCGCAAGATTACCGCTAGCGCATTTCTCTGTTTGCCGCGTCTCGCTGGCAATCCCTGCACGTCCCGATCTCCTTGGGAACTCGCACTGTTGCGCCCCGCTCCACGAGAACTCGATCCCCGAGAGAATGACCTTCGTCTTCGGCTGTTCGCTTAAGCCTTGAGGTGCTCATTCCATTGCTTTTTCAGCAGAACCGTTTCCCCGTTCAATGAAAACATGGCGCCTCGCACCCCTCACTTCCGTATCATCAATTCTAGGAGTGTGTCGGAGATTGAACTTTTTGATTTCATAACTGATTTAGAATCAACGATATACGAAAATCTGTAGAATTCGTAAGTTGTTGATTCTAAACGATCAGAAATCTATTTCCGACAGACTCCTAGAGCCTGTTATGAACTTTGGGGCGGGCAGCGACGGGAGCCAATTTTTCCCCAGTTCCAGGAGCGAGGAGGGACGCATGCCGGGGCCCCCACGGACGTGCTCTTCGTCCGTGGGGTGGAACACCGGGTGTCTGCTAGCGACGAGCGACCACGAAATCGGAAAAATCGGCCCCGTCCCGAAGGGTTGCGGCGAAAATCCCGGGGTCCCCAGCGACGGCGTTTGGTCGCTGGGGTGGAAATCCGGCCATACTTCGTTCTCGCCCTTGACGGTGGACCCGCCACAGCCTGCGGGCTCGGCCTCGTCTCCGCCCCACGGACAAAGACCCATCCGGGGGGGCCCCGGTTCTGGCCGGATTTTCGCTCGCAACGCTGTCTGCCCCAAAGTTCATAACAGGCTCTAGAAAGTTTCGGGGGAGCGAAGTGCATGCCGGGACGGCGGGAGTTTCTTCGATCGACGCTTGCCTTACTCGCCGCGACGGGGTTGCCGGAAGGTACGGCCGCGGCGCCGGCGCCGGCAGACAAACCAGGCCGCACACTCCCCGCATGGGAGCCGGGCCTTCTCGAGATTCATCACATTGCCACCGGCCGGGGCAACTCGACCTTGGTCATCGGGCCGGATGGCACAACCATGCTGCTCGACGCCGGCGAGGCCCATGGCGCGGCGAATTCCATGCCCCCGGCGATGCCCAATGCAACCCTGCCGGCAGGCCAGTGGATTGCGCGCTACGTCAGCCGCCAGATCGACAGGATCGGCCAAAGTGGCCTGAACATTTTGCTGCTGACCAACCTGCGCGGTGACCGCGTGGGCGATGTCGCCGCTTCCAGCCCCCAGTCCACTCTGGGCAATTACAAGCTTACGGGCGCCGCGTATGTGGCCGAGGCCCTGGAAATCGACGAAATCATCGATCGCGGCTGGCCCGACTACAACTTTCCCGCGCCGGCGCGCGATCCGGCCGCGCTCAACTATATCGCCTTGGCCCGAAGCCAGGCGGAACTCGGAACCAGTATCGCGGCCGCGCACCCCGGATCGTCGCGACAACTCGCCCTGCGCGGGCGTCCCGACCTCTATCCCCAATTCGAAGCGCGCGTGCTGGCGGCGAATGGCGACGTCTGGACGGGTTCCGGGGAAATGTTCCATGCGCATTTTCCACCCCCGAAGGGCCTCTCCGCCGAGGAAATGCCGAGCGAAGGGATGTGCAGCATTGCGGTGCATCTCAAGTTTGGCCGATTCCGGTACTACGCCGGCAGCGGCGTCACCTGCGACGCCGAACAGGGCCATTCCTTGTGGCGCGACATCGAAACGCCGGTTGCGCAGGCGGCTGGTCCCGTGGCGGCCGCTCAAGCCGATCACGATGGCGACACGGGCGGCTGCGGACCTGCGGCGGTTCGCGCCCTCCGCCCACGCGCCTGGGTAATCCCGACGTGGCGAGTCTCTCAGCCCGCAGCCAGTGTGCTTCAGAATTTGTTCAGTCGCGATTTCTATGCGGGAGAACGGTTGGTCTTCGCGCTTGACGCGGCGCCGGCAGCCCTTCAACAAACTCTGCCGCTGTCTGGCCGGCTGTCGAGCCGTGACGGCCACGTTGTGCTCCGTGTGCCCATCGAGGGACGCACTTTCACCGTATACCTGCTCAACGCGCGCGACGAGTTGGGCCAGGTGAAAGCCGTCTTTGGACCTTTCGCCACGGAGAGCCGGGGCTGATGACCGCGTAGCCGCGCCTTTCGGGCGTGTTCAGAAATGGGTCGTAGGCCAGTTTGAAGGGTACGAGCTTCAGACCTCCGATCAACGCAGTATGGTCGGTTAGTCGAGAGGGCGATTTGCGCGCATCATTGGCGCGCTCTTTCCGCGACCGCCATCCATGACCGGCCAAAGGTCGAACCGCCATTCGCCAGGCCGTTTGCCGACCGATAAGCCTCGCGATTACCCGGTCATGCGAGCGCGCGCTACTTTTTCTTACGCGCTGGGCGTTTGCGCGCGGCCTGTCGGGGAACGAGAGAAGCAACCAGTTTTTCCAGTTCGACTACGCGCTGCTTCAATTCGTCGCGCTCTTCGCCGGGTGTCGCGCGGAGGGGGTGCGTTTGCTGCACTGCTTCCTCGGCTTCCCTTCCCGGCGCCATTTGCACTTCCGGCTGCCTTCGCGCGCCGCGCGGCATGCCGGCGCGCTCGAGGAATTCGAAAAAATTAATGGGCGGAGCCATGGCCCGGTAGGTCTTCTGATAGATATCGAGCATAGCGTTCATGTAGTTGAGGGCGCTCTCCTGACTGGCGCGCCCAGAGGCGATGACCATCTGGCGCAACATGTCCAGGGGAAACTCGGAACCCGGCGTTTTGGCGTCTTCCACAATGATCTGGGTGAGGATAAGCCGGGTGATGTCGGCGCCTGTGGCGACGTCTACGACCCGGACATCGTGGCCGCTTTTGAGGATCTGGGCTACGTCTTCGAGGTTGACGTAACGGCTATTGGTGGCGTCATAAAGCCGCCGATTCTCATATTTTTTGATCAAAACGGTCTTCTGGGCCATATCGACCCTCATTTTACTCTTGACAGCTTTGGGAACCGGCGTATGATGGGTTTGTGCTGCGGTGCAGCATAATCTGCAGCATAAAACTGGAAGGAGTGAGATTATGAGCCCGACCCCCAAAGCAGCGCGTGAACCGGCGGCGCAGGAAACCGCGGAAAAGAAGTGGTTTGGAGAGCAGTTTCCCGCTCTCTTCTTCAGCGGCGTGGAGCGGATAGCCGAATTGGAAAAGCGCGGCCTCGATCTTGCCGTGGCGCAGAACGCCGAGGTGACGGAAGCATGGAAGAATATGGCGCAGAAAACCCCCTGGGCGCCCGGACTTTTCCTGCTCGACCTGGCGACCAAAGGGTGGGAGCGCTATGCCGACACCCGCAGGGCGGCCATCGACGCCGTAGTGGAACAGAGCCGGGCCTTGGCGGAGATGAGCCGCGAGCGCTCTGCGGAGACCGGCAAGGCGAATGAGAGCGCGACCACGTACGTACAGCAGGCGGTGGAGCGTTCGGTGGGCGTCCAGAAGAGGGTGCTGGACCACACCGCGGCGCATGCCAAGGCGGTGTTCGATACGTTCCGGAACCAGTTTGGATTGAACGGAGCCCCAGCCGACGCGGCGGCCGAATCATTTCGAAAGGGCGTCGACACCGTGATTGACGCACAGAAGGAGCTCCTGGATATTGCGGTGCACTAGAGGCCGCTGACCGGTTGATTTGGGTCCTTGGGAACGTGTCTTTCCGGGTCTCAAAATCGGGACCCTGGGGCCCCAAGGCGCGCAAATCAACGCGTGAGCAAGGGGACAGGGCTTTTAGAGCATCGCGCGCACGCGATGGCCGGGCGATCCTCCTTCAGCATGGGTGAAGGACCGGGTCGCCCGGCCGCGCGGATAGGTGTATGCTTCCTGATATTCCAAGCGGGGCGATGTATGAGTGAAGATGCAAAGGCAAGCGGCAAGGCGTGCGATCCTTTCGAGCCGTTTCGCGAAGTGCGGGACGCGTACCTCAACACCTTGTCTAAGGCGATGATCGACGCCGTCAACTCGGAAGATTACGCGGAGGCGACCGGAGCCATGCTGGATGGCTATCTGACGGCCACCAAACCATTCCGGGAAGCGCTCGAAAAGAACATGCTCCAGGCGCTCGCGCAACTCTCGTTGCCTTCCCGGCAGGAAGTGGCCGCCCTGGCGGAGCGCTTTACGAACATCGAAATGCGCCTGGACGACATGGACGCCAAGCTGGATGAGATTGTCAAACGCCTGGCGGAAGGGAGGAAGGCGAAGCCGGAAGCGGGCAGCCGTTCCGGAGAGGCCGGATCGCCGGCGCCGGCCGGTGCGGATCAGCCCAAGGCAGCGACCGCGGCTGGACAAACCAGGCGACGGGCGCCTACACCGGCCGCCAAGCCTCGCCGGTAAGGCGGCGCCGGAAGAAGGCCAACTCCGCAACGAACAATCTTTGTCGTTAGGGTGGAAAGTCAGAGGTTGCCAATGGCAGAGGCTGCAACGCTTCGCGATCAAATGTCGGCGTGCGAAGAGCGGTTCAGCACGCTTTCCCGCGTGATGACCACGAAGGCCGACATCGCCCAAACGCCAAAAGACTTGGTCTGGGCGCTCAATAAGGCGAAGCTTTACCGGTATCAACCGGTGATCGACGTCCGGCGGCGGTGTCGCGTTCCCCTGCTGCTGGTATTTGCGGTGATGAACCGTCCCTCTATTCTCGACCTGCGCCCCGGGAACAGTTTTGTGGAATTCATGGTTGGGCGCGGTTACGACGTCTTCCTGCTGGATTGGGGATGTCCGGGCATCGAAGATAAGCTACTGAAATTCGACGATTATGCGCTCGAGTATCTTCCCCGCGCCATACGCAGGATGAAGACGATCTCGGGCTCGGAGGAGTTCAGCATGCTGGGTTGGTGCATCGGGGCGATCATCACCACGATCTACGCCGCCATGCTTCCCGACGAAGGGCTGCGCAACCTGTTGCTGCTGACCGCGCCGCTGGACTTTTCGAACCGGGCGGGATTGACCTTCGCCAAGTGGGTGGATGAGAAGTATTTCGATGTCGACAAAGTGTTGGCCGCGTTCGGCAACATGCCCGGCGAGATGATCGACTACGGCGCGAGAGCCTTGAAACCGGTGGATAACTACGTCGCCAGCTACTGCAAGCTCTGGGATAATCTTGACGATCCCCGGGTTGTGGAAGCCTGGCACGCGATGAACACCTGGGTTACGGATAACATACCCATGGCGGGCGCCACTTACCGGCAGCTTATCGTGGATCTATATCGGCACAACCTGCTGATGAAGGGCGAATGGGTGATTGGGGGCCGGGTGGTGGACCTGCGCAAGTTGCGCGCCAACCTGCTGACGGTGATTGCGCAGGGCGATCACATTACGCCGCCCTGCCAGTCGGAGGCGATCCTCGCCAAGGTCGGCAGCGTCGATAAGGAGCTTTACCGCATTCCCGGAGGGCACATCGGCATCATGGCCGGGAGCAACGCGCACAAGACCACCTGGCCGCACATTGACGCGTGGCTGGGCGCTCGCTCCCGGTCAATGCCGGAGTAGAGCCTGTTATTCGCTTCGGCATCCGAGATCGTTCATAACCGGCTTCGACCCCTACATGTAGATGCCGCCGTTGACGTTGATCTGCTGGCCGGTGATGTAGTCTCCGTCGCAGACGAGGTATGCTGCGGCCTTGGCGATCTCCTCCGGCTGCGCAAAGCGACCCAAGGGAATTCGCGCCAAGATCTGTTCCTGGATGTTGGCGGGTATCGCCGCCACCATTTCCGTGGTGGTAAAACCGGGCGCGATGACGTTGGCGGTGATGTTGTACTTGGCCAGCTCGATGGCCAACACTTTGGTCATGGCGATGATACCGCCTTTGCTGGCCGCGTAGTTGGCTTGGCCGAAATTTCCGGCCTGACCGGAAAACGAGGCAATATTCACGATACGACCGAATTTCTGCTCCACCATGAAGGGGACAGCAGCGCTGGTGCAGTAGAAGATGCTGTTCAGGTTAGTGTCGATCACTTCTGTCCAGTCCTCATCGGTCATTTTGCGAATCGAGCGGTCGCGCGTGATGCCGGCGTTGTTGACAAGGATGTCGATGCGCCCATAGGCATCGACCACCTGGCGAATGAGTTCCCGCGCCTCCTGGCGCACGGAGATATCCGCGCAAAACAAGTCGCTTTCACCGCCGGCTTGACGGATTTCGTTGCGGAGCACTTCGGCGGAGCTCAGGCTGGCGCGGTAATTGATGGCGACCGCCGCGCCGCGGTCGGCTAACTCCCTGGCGATGGCGCTGCCGATGCCGCGAGAACTGCCCGTCACCAGCGCGATTCTGCCATCGAGGGGTTTCCGGAAGAAGACTGTCGTTTCGGTTAAAACCGCAGTAGCCATGATGCCTCCTTCATTGCAGAGATTCAAAAATCGCGGCAATGCCTTGCCCGCCGCCGATGCACATGGTGACGAGGGCGTAATGACCGCCGATGCGGCGCAGTTCATGCAACGCCTTGACGGTGACAATGGCGCCCGTTGCGCCCAGAGGATGGCCCAGTGAAATGCCGCTGCCATGGGGATTGGTCTTCTCCGGCGGGAAATCGAGTTCGCGCCGAACGGCGAGCAACTGCGCGGCGAAGGCTTCGTTCAATTCGATGACGTCCATTTGGCAGTTGCAGAGCCCGGTCCGCGCATAGACTCTCTTGACTGCGGAGACAGGCCCGATGCCCATCACGCCGGGTTCGACGCCGGTGACGGCGTAGTCCAGCAGCCGAGCCATGGGCTTCAAACCACGCTCTTCGGCCGCCTTACGTTCCATCAGGACCAGCGCCGCGGCTCCGTCGTTGATGCTGGAAGCGTTGCCGGCAGTCACTGTTCCTTCCGGATCGAAGACGGGTTTGAGCCTGGCCAGGTTTTCCCGGGTGGCGTCGGCGCGAGGCGATTCATCCACCGAAAACTGGGAAGTCCCGCCCTTAACCTTCAATTCGATGGGAACAATCTGCTCGTTGAATATTCCCGCCTGGATGGCCTCGATCGCCCGCCGATGGCTCTCCACCGCCAGTTCGTCCTGGTCCTGCCGTGAGACGCCCCAGCGGCGCGCCACATTTTCCGCGGTGATGCCCATATGAACCTGTTCGAAAGGATCGGTCACTGCGGCAACCAGGGCATCCACTGCTGTGGCGTCGTTGAGGCGAGCTCCCCAGCGCATGGCCGGCAACCAATACGGCGCCCGGCTCATGGATTCGACGCCGCCGCAGATCGCCGCGTCGCAATCTTCGTGCAGGATAGCCTGCGCGCCGTTCAGGACGGCCTGCAAGCCGCTCCCGCAGAGGCGATTGACATTGAGCGCGGGCGTTTCCACCGGCAGTCCCCCGCGTACGGCCGCCACCCGGGCCAGGTACATGTCTTTTTGTTCGGTGTGGATCACGTTGCCGAATACCACATGACCGATATCGCCGGCTGGCAAGCCTGATCGCCGGAGAGCGCACGACAGAACCCTGGCGGCCAGTTCGGTAGGCGGTGCATCTTTGAGCGCGCCCCCGAATTTGCCAATGGCGGTGCGCACAGCGCTTAAAACTACGATCTCCCGATGGGCCATGGATCGAATCCTTTCCGGGATTCGATATCGGGCGCCGCGGGGTCAGCCTGTGCCCACGAGCAGCCGTACCGAACTCCATTTAATTTGGGCCGAAGACACGAGCTTCGCCCCCACGCCTATACAGTGGTGGTTAACGCCCGCGAAAGCGCGCGGACCCGGGAAAATTGTTTTCTGTGTCGACGGGAACCCGCCTTTTTGCAACAGGCAAGGCTAGGGCCGTGGCATGGGCTCTGCTAACCGACACATTCCCTGGAGGTCTTCCACAGCTTGCGGGGACGCATCCAACACCGAATGGGAAGAAGGAAGAAAACGTACCAGCCCCAAAAACTGTGGAGAAACTAATGTAACGAGAGTGGAGAGCAAAAGCATGTGTCGAGCATCACAGATGTGGGCACATCGAAAGCTTTCTTCGCTTGAGACCGCTTCGGCGACGCGGAAGTTTAGGCGTTCGAAGGGTTAGCCGGGAATTCAATCATCCTCTGTCAACGATCGGGCATTGCCGACCCGGCGTTGCGCAGGATGCGCCGCACCTTTTTGGGCGACATCGAGAGGCGCGCCGCAACCCGCGAAATCTTCCGGTCCGCACGTATCCATACCTTCGGAATCACGATTTCGGCAAATTCCTCGGTGATTTGCTGAAAGGTTTTGTCGCCCACCATACCCTCGGACCATGCGCGCAGCGCGTCGTTGATGCCGCTGGACTGCACGATCCTGGCTTTCAACGCGGTCAGATCTTCCACCAGGTGGTCGTGTTCGCCCGGCCCGATGAGCTCGGTGGCTTCGCTGGCGCAATGGCGCGCCAGTTCCCATTCCTGAAAGAAGTCGTTGGCCGCCGTCATGCCGCGCGCGATCGAAGCCGCGGCCAGCAAGCGGCGATTCTGGGTATGATGGGCCAAAGCCAGCGCCTCCTCGCTATATTGGCGCGCGTGGTCGGCATGAACGGCAACATCGACGTCCTCGCCGGTCTGTTCCTCGACGTGCGCGTTTTCGATGGCGGCCTCGAGGATGCGGGCGCGCGCCATGAGGATCTGATCGTTCTGCTCCACCCCGATGCGATGCGCCTCAGTGGCCTCGACAGTGGCATGGTCGATGTCACCGCGATCGAGGTGAAGATAGCCGAGGTTCAGAACCACGTTGCCGATTCCGTCGGCGAGCGCGTGGAGGGAATAGATTTCGCGAGCTCGCTGGAGATCGAGAATCGCCTCCTGGGACAGTTGTTGATAGTGGGCGCGGAGAGTTTCGCGGCCGGCCGGGGAGGGTCTTGCCCGGTCGCCGGCGCGCGCCTTGCCAAAGCGCGCGGCGCTGTCGATCCTTTTGCGGATTTGCAAGGCGAGGAGACGCCGGACGTAAGCCGCATTGACCAGCGCCCGGGCCATGTTCCGATGTTGCGGAGCGCCGCGGGCATAGATGTCGATGGCGCGGGCAAAGTGTTCAAGCGCTTTGTGATACTCGCCCGCGCGGCGCACGATGCGTCCCCGCGCGGACTCGATGTTGCCCAGAGCGACCCAGTGATCGGTGGAATTGAGAACAGCTTCGGCGTGGGCCAACAGCCGCAATGCGTCGCGCGGCGCGCCTTTTTGAAAAAGCAGCCAGCTTTCCTGGATCTGGATGACGGCGGTAAACCGATCATCGGCGCAGTCTTGCGCTAACTCGCGAGCGCGAACAATGTCTTCGAGGGCGGCTGCATATTCGCCCTTCTTGCGGTGCGCGCGGCCTTTCCAGAAATGCGCCACCGCCGCCAGGGCTTCGTCGCACAAATCCCGTTCGGTTTTGAGCACAAAATCCAGGGCTTCAATCGCCGGATCCGCATTGCCGACGGCGAGCGCGCAAAAGGCTTCGACCATGCGCAGGCAGAGGTAATCGTCGATACTGAGGGTTTTGCGGCAGAGGGGCGGGAAGCGCTGCAGCAAAGATTCCAGAAATCGATGGTCGCGATAACCGGCGTCGACCCATTGCGCAACGAGGAGTAGGAGGCTGGCCGCGCCGGGAATTTCGGGGCCGAGTTTCGCCAAATCCGCTTCCGCATCGTCCAGAATGGCGGCGCCCTGCGCAATCCGGCGAAGCCGCAAGGTCTGGCGCAATTCCTCGGCAAGCCGCGTACTTGCGGGCATGACACGACCTTTAAGGACCGACCCGGCGCGGCAAGCAGCGGTGCTTGGGGAGAGCGTGGTCTGGCGCCGTTTCGAAGCGATCCGGAGCCCCATTATCTGCGGCAGTTCACGGAAAGACTCGCATTGACGCGATTATGTGCCCGGCAGGGATTTCTTGTCCACTCGTCCGAATCGGACCAGGCGCTCTTGCGGGGACGGTGGAACTGCGTTTTACTCGGATGGATGCTGCATTGCGGCATCAATGCCGCAAACGAGGAGAGCGCGCGTGGAACAGATGTCAAAGAAAAACGGCTGGAATAACCCGCGGTGGATGGGCGTCGCCCGCACCTACACAGTCGAGGACGTGAACCGATTGCGCGGCACGGTGCGCGTGGAACACTCCCTGGCCCGCGCCGGCGCGCAAAAACTTTGGCGCCTGCTTCACCAGGAGAAGTTTGTGGCGGCGCTGGGCGCGCTCACGGGCAACCAGGCAGTCCAGATGGCCCAAGCCGGCCTGAAGGCTATCTACCTGAGCGGCTGGCAGGTGGCGGCCGACGCCAACCTGAGCGGCCAGATGTACCCCGATCAGAGCCTCTACCCAGTCAACAGCGTGCCCGGCGTGGCGCGCGCCATCAACAATGCCCTGATGCGTGCGGACCAGGTGGCGCACGCCGAAGGCCAGCCGCAAGTGGACTGGATGCTGCCCATCGTGGCCGACGCCGAAGCTGGTTTTGGGGGCGTGCTGAACGCCTTCGAGCTGACCAAGAGCATGATTGAAGCCGGCGCGGCCGCAGTCCACTTTGAAGACCAGCTATCTTCGGCCAAAAAGTGCGGCCACATGGGCGGCAAAGTGCTCGTGCCCACCCGCGAAGCCGTCCAGAAGCTGATTTCGGCGCGCTTGGCCGCAGACGTGCTCGATGTGCCGACGGTCTTAATTGCGCGCACGGACGCCGACGCAGCGCAGCTTATCACCAGCGATTGCGATCCCGCCGACACGCCGTTTATCACCGGCGAGCGGACTGTGGAGGGGTTCTTAACTTTCCGCGGCGGCCTGGACGCAGCCATTGCCCGCGGGCTGGCCTACGCGCCTTTTGCCGACATGATCTGGTGCGAAACCTCCCAACCTAACCTTGACGAAGCGCGGCGGTTTGCCGCCGCCATTCATGAGAAGTTTCCCGGCAAGCTGCTGGCCTATAACTGCTCGCCGTCCTTTCACTGGCGCGGCAAGCTGAGCCAATGGGAGATTGCCGCCTTCCAGAACCAGCTCGCGGAAATGGGATATCGGTTCCAGTTCGTCACCCTGGCTGGATTCCACGCTTTGAACCTCTCCATGTTCGAGCTTGCCCATGAATACGCGCGAACCGGGATGCTCGCCTATGCGCAGTTGCAGGAGCGCGAATTCGAGAGGGCGCACCAGCACGGCTATGGGGCCGTAAAACACCAGAGGTTTGTCGGAACCGGCTATTTTGACCAGGTGGCGACGACCATCGCATCCGGCAAAACTTCGATTTGCGCTCTTCCCGGATCCACCGAGGAGGAGCAGTTCGAAGATCCGTTCGACCATGAAATTCCGGAGTCGCCCCTGGAAGCATCGGCATAGACAGGACCGAGGGTAGGCAGCATTCCAAATCGAGTCCGCGAGGAGCCTATGACTACCGCCGTAGAGATGCCGGAAATCGCTGCGTCCTCCAGCGACGCCGAACGCGAAATCCTGACTCAGGACGCATTCGAGTTCCTGCGGGCGCTCGACCGCCGCTTTGAAGCGTGGCGCGTGCATCTTCTGCACGAGCGCGAGCGCCGCCAGGAGCAGTTCGACCGGGGAGTTTCGCCCGCATTCCTACCCCAAACGCAATCCATTCGCGAGTCGCGGTGGAACGTGGCCCCCATTCCCCCGGAGCTGCTCGATCGGCGCGTGGAGATCGCCGGACCTACGGACAAGAGGACGATCGTCAGCGCGCTCAACTCGGGCGCCTGCGTGTTCGTCGCGGACTTCGAAGACGCCAATGCGCCCACCTGGAGCAACTGCATTGAGGGCCAGAGAAATCTGCGAGACGCCAACCGCCGGACCCTCCGTTCTTGCAACGGCGAAATCTGGCGTTACGATCTTGGACCGCGCCCGGCAGTGATCTTCGTACGGCCGCGGGGATGGCACATGGTCGAAAAGCACTTTCCCGACTCCGGCGCACCTATCTCGGCCTCCTTATTCGATTTCGGCCTCTATTTCTTCCACAATTTTCGCATCCTGCTGAACCGCGGCTCCGCGCCCTATTTCTATCTGCCGAAACTGGAGAGCCATCTCGAGGCCCGGCTCTGGAACGAAGTTTTCCTGTTCGCCCAGGAGTACGCCGGAATTCCCCGGGGAACGATTCGCGCGGCGGCGGCGATTGAAACCGTCCCGGCGGCGTTCGAGATGGATGAGATTCTCTATGAGCTCCGCGACCACTCTGCGGGACTGAACTGCGGCGGGTGGGACTACGTTTTCAGCTTCATCAAGAAGTTCAGGAACCATCCCCAGTATCTCGTGCCGCAGCGCAGCGAGATCACCATGGAGCAGCCGTTTCTTCGCTTCTACGTGGAACTTTTAGTTCACACCTGCCACAAGCGGGGAATTCACGCCACGGGCGGATTGGCGGCCCAGATCCCCATCCGCTGCGATTTGCAGGAGAACCAGAGCGCGATGGAGCGGGTGCGGGCGGAAAAGCTGCGCGAGGTGCGGGCCGGATTCGACGGGACGTGGGTTGCCCATCCTGCGCTGGTTCCGGTGGCGCGTGGAATCTTTGACAAGTGCATGAAGGGACCAAACCAGATTGCCCTCCCCGCCGAAAAGCGACCCCGGATCACCGCCCAGGATCTGCTGGAGGCTCCGCAGGGGCGCATCACCGAAGCCGGGCTACGCCGCAACATCGAGGTGGCGCTCGCATATATCGAGTCTTGGCTGGGTGGCGACGGCTGGGTCCCGATTGATCACCTTATGGAAGAAGCGGCGATGGCCGAATTCTGCCGGGCTCAGTTGTGGCAATGGATTCGCTACGGAGCCCGGCTGGATAACGGCCACGCCATCACGTGGGAACTCTTTGCCGGAATTCTGGAGGAAACCCTGGAAGATGTGACGCAATCGATCCGTCCGGACGTCTATCGGCAGTCGAGGTTCGATCGCGCAGGAGAAATCCTCAAGAATTTCTGTACGGGAGATTTCCAGGAGCACCTCACCACATCCGCCTGCGCCGAGCTCGCGTAAGCGACATTTTCCCAGTGATTTGCATAGAGCTTGCACGAAAACGTTCAATGGCGCGCCGCCCCGCCTTTGCTCCCGGAAGAATCCCTCAGGATATTGGCGAAATTGGGCCACCAAATCGATCTGAAGGCTCTCCATGACTTCGCCGGTTCGTCCCGCCTTCGTACACCGCGAAAACCGTGACGGCACGATCGAGTCCCTCTGCCGGAAGTGCTGCGTCACGGTGTGCACGGCGGTGTGGGAAGCCGACCTTGATGAGGCCGAGAAAATTCACGCCTGTGATCCCGGCCTGCTGGCGCGCCGGAACCGCCTTGTGGGGCAGAAACCCACTGAAGGCAGAAACCTATAGCAAGACACTATTGGACAGCCATCCGCGTTACCAATTCCATGCATCCTAGGTTACGGCAGCCCGATGTTGCAATGCAGCATTGTGTGATATGCTGCGCTGCAGGGTTTCTTATTGCCTTGGAGCAGGAACGAACATGACCGAAACGAGCACTCTCGAAACCGAATCCGCACGCGGAGTTCAGGCGCCTTTCACGCTGGAAGGCAAAACGGCCATCGTCACCGGGGCCGGACGGGGCATCGGCAAGGCCATCGCCGGGCGGCTGGCCGCCGCGGGCGCGTCCGTTATGGTGAATGACCTCGATGAAAAGATGTTACGTGATTCGCAAGCCGATTATCCCGACCCGGACCGCGTCTGTTACATCTCCGGGGACCTTACCGACCCCTCCATTCCCCAGGAAGTGGTCGACGCCACGCTGGCTGCGTTCGGATCCATTGACATCGTGGTGAATAACGCCGGCTATAGCTGGGATAACGTAATTCAGAAAACCACGGACGAACAGTTTCAGGCCATGCTGGAGATCCACCTGGTGACCCCGTTTCGCCTGCTCCGCGCCGCCTCGACCTATATTCGGGAGGCGGCGAAAAAAGAGATCGCGGCCGGCCATCGCGTGATGCGGAAAGTGGTGAACATCACGTCGATTGCCGGCACCGATGGAAACCCCGGCCAAGCCGGATATTCGTCAGGAAAAGCGGGGGTGATCGGCTTGACCAAGACCCTGGCGAAGGAATGGGGCCGCTATAACGTCAACGTGAACGCGGTGGGCTTCGGACTGATTGAGACGCGCCTAGTTCAGCCCCTAAACGCCAATGGCGCCAGTATGGAGATGCACGGACACCAGATTCGCTTGGGAGTCCAGCCGAGCATGCTGGAGTCCGTGAAAAATGCATGCCCGCTCGGCCGTCTGGGCACGCCCGAGGAGGCCGCCGGCGCGGTGTTGTTCTTCTGCTCGCCGCTTTCGGATTACGTAACCGGGGAAGTGCTCATCTGCGGCGGAGGATTTCATTTTTAGGATTCCGCGCTGAGCGCGAATTCCTCAGTAGCTTCTTCCCATTCGAGCCCATATTCGAAGTCGGGAGGCACATTTTCCTGGTCGACCAGGAGGTGGAGCTCCAGCCAATGAGCCAGGCTGCATTCGGCGCTGGAGTCATAGGAGATGAGGATTGGTTTGTCCGGGACTTGCGATAGGGAAGCCGGCGCCGCTTCCATGGCATTCAACATAGTTCACCTCCGGGCGGGTTCGAACCGGGGCCGCCATCCTGTGAGAGAAAGCAAACCACCTGTGGGCGCGCCAGCGCCGTGATGCCCGTCACAGTTCTCAACCATCTCTGGCCTTGACGGCTTCAGCAAATTTAAGAGCGGCGATTTTCTCCGCCCAGGTTTCGTTGGTCTCTTTGGTCGGCCCAAGGTAGAGCTCGGCCCGCGCCGTGAAGTCGCACCGGCAGAACTTCGATTTCGGTTTCGAAAAGCGGTCCACGAGATCACTCCCAAGCAGCCCACACGGAAGCGATTCTCGTGTTCCGCCGTGCAGCCAAATTGAATGAGTCCAGTTGCAGTGGAAGGGCGAAAAGGATCATCCTTATCTTGGAGCCAACGCCATGGGGCGCCGTCGTCTCAAAAAGCCGGAGAGACATCGGTTCGCGCGATACGCATTTCCAGTCGCCATGCTGTGGATCCTGCTGGCCTTCGATGCGGTAATCATGGGCCAGCATCGCGCCGCGGGGCATTTCGGCGGTTTCGCCGGCCAGCGTGCGGGCGGGTTCTCCGCCGGGGGCTTTCACGGAAGGTTCGCTGCGCCTCCCGTCTCGAGGGGTTTCTCCGGCCCTGCCCGGCTCGCCTTCGGCGCTGCGCCGCGGAGGAATTGGACCGCTCCGCACTTCAACTTTGCCCTACAGCGAGGGGCCGTCACGGGCTACCGTCCTGCTTATGGCGCGTGGAACCGTGCAGAGGATCACCGTGGGCGTAACCGCCCCCGTTATTGGGGAAACTTTTACGGCGGCTATCCTTACCTTTACGCCAATTCCTGGGAACTGCTCCCCTGGGATCTCGGCTATCCGGATTTCACCGGTTACGGGGACGACAATGGCGCCTCGGAGCCGAGCAACGCCCAAGTAGAGCCCTCCGCGGGACAGCAGGAAGAGCCGCCGGAGAGTGACTTGTATCGGCCCGAGTATCCCTCGGCGTCCTATCAACCGCCTACGAATCAAGCAACCGCTTCATCGCCGCTGCGCGGTGAGCCGGAACTGATGCTGATCTTTAAGGATGGTCATACCCAGAACATCCGGAACTACATGCTCACGCCCAGCGACGTTATCATCATGGATGATGCCGCTTCGGGACGCACTCCGCGCATTCCTCTCTCCGACCTAAACCTGCCCGCCACGGAAAAGGCGGCCCAGCGGGCCGGTCTGGACTTCTCGCCTCCTTCCGCGTAGCTTGACGGCCGGCGATCTCAGCGTTTCGAGCGAGAGCATTTGAGAACGCAACAAGGAGAAAGGCAAACAGTATTTCAGCGCCGGGCACTGCAACGGACGTGCATGTCGGCTATTCCAAGCTCGCGCAGTCCGCAGAATCGAGACAACAACGACAGCAAGGGTTTTTCAGGCTTCCTTCGAAACGCTTCTATGGCTGAATACGACGGCGAATTGACGCGGCTTGTCGAACAAGTGAATCGTTCGGCCAAGGAATCCAGAGCGGACGAGATCAAACCGCTTGATCGGTTGCTGACCGTCGCCGTCCAGCGCCGGGCGTCCGACCTTCTTTTGGTCGCCAACTCGCCGGCCATCCTAAGGGTAAATGGCGCCCTCACTGGGGAAATCGGGCAAGCTTTATCGCCCGCCGAATTGCGCAGCATTCTGCTGCCCATGTTGACTTCGGATCAGGTAGCGGAGTTGCAATCCCAGAAATCTCTCGATTTCTGCTTTGTGCGAAAAGCAATTGGCAGGTTCAGGGCTAATTATCACTACCAGCGTGGCACACTTGCAGCCTCAATTCGCCTTCTTCCGGAACAGCCGCCTTCTCTTGAGTCGCTTCACTTGCCGCCCGGGCTTGCGCCTCTCGGAGAACGCCGGCAGGGTCTTGTGCTTGTCACCGGGCCCACCGGCAGTGGAAAGAGTTCTACGCTTGCCGGGCTGATCGACCTGATGAACAGCCGCCGGCGCGATCACATCATCACCATTGAAGATCCCATCGAATTTCAGCATCTCAACCGCAGCTCCATCGTGGAGCAAATCGAACTGGGTCAGGACACGCCCACCTTCGCTCAGGCTGTGCGCTCGGCGCTGCGACAAGACCCCGACATCCTTCTGATCGGCGAGATGCGCGACAGCGAGACGATGGCGGCTGCGCTGACCGCCGCCGAAACGGGACATCTGGTCCTCAGTTCCCTGCACACCAATGACGCAGCGCAGACAGTTCTGCGCATCCTCGATATCTTTCCCTCCACCTATCAGTCGCAAATACGGCAACAGCTCTCCTTGGCTCTGCTGGCCATCATCTCGCAGCGGCTCGTGCCGGCGTCAACCGGGGCAGGGCGCTATCCCGCTGTTGAGATCATGCTGGCCACCCATGCGGTCCGCAATCTCATTCGTCGCGCAGATGATCACCAGCTGCGCGCCCATATTGAGACAGCGAGATCTGAGGGGATGATGACCATGGAACAGTCCCTGGCAGAATTGGTCCGTACAGGCCGCGTCACACGCGAGACAGCCTTCGATCACTCGCATCATCCTGAAGACCTGCAGCGCCATCTCGGCGTATGAAGCTTTCGGCGAGCCATTCGGCTGGGGCAAGTTCCGCCGCTGCGTCGTAGAGAGCTTCGAACTTCACGAAAGGGCTGGCGGACCAGGCGGCCTGCCGACTCGTTCCCGTCGGGAGGAGATCGATTTTCAGCACGCCTTTGATCCTGCACGATTGCAGTGATTGACGGCCTCGAGCCGGAGAATGGACAACATTCGCTTCTATAGCGGTTCTCCAATTGGTGTAGAGCAGAACCTCGAACGTTGAGTGGCGTTTTTCCCAAGAAAACGCCACCTGGCACGCCCCTCAAAACTCCACGGGAATTGGAGAGTCGCCGTAACCGGACCACAACCGCTGCAAAAAGAGCCGGAACAGCTTATCATGAGCAGCACGGCGTGGCCGGAGATTCTTGTCTGCGAACACGGATAGTTGCTGACGAAGGGCAAGGTTCTCCAAAACGGCGCAGCGGCGAGATTGAACACAGCAATTCAGCATGATGACGAGGAACTACAGCCCGTCTGGCATTGCTGAGTTATACGATAGAAAACACCGGCCCGATGGCGTCTTGCCGGGCACAGGGCGGCGGCGCTCCATATCCGGTGTGCATTGAGCGCCAGCGGTTGTTCGCGTCTGAACAAAGAACAAGGAGCGAGTGATGCGTGGTTTTTGCGTGGTCGCGTCTTTGAT
The DNA here is from genome assembly GCA_030041305.1 of Acidobacteriaceae bacterium. Classification (GTDB taxonomy): domain Bacteria; phylum Acidobacteriota; class Terriglobia; order Terriglobales; family Acidobacteriaceae; genus Telmatobacter. The sequence continues at coordinate 26,583 of JASHOC010000137.1, read as the reverse complement.
GAGTTTCACGTGCCTTTCGGGGTTCGTTGCTGCGCAACAGGGAAATGGCCCGCGCGCGGGCATGGATGCGCCGGTGCTTTCCGATTACAAGGCAGTTGCCGAATGGCCGATGGAAGCTCTCGGCGACAAGGGATTTCCCTGCGGGCCTTGGAATTACTGGCAGGTTCCAAGCGTGACGGTGGAAGCCGATGGAAACATTCTGGTGCTGCATCGCGGCGATTTTCCCATTCTCGAATATGAGCCGAACGGCAAATTCATTGGCCCTTGGGGCAACATTCGATTCAGCGAGGGCAAGGTGATGGAGGGTGTGATGTTTGTCCCGCCCGAGAACCGTAGGCCGGGGATGTCGCGTTATCAGGCCGTCTATGGGCCGCCGGGGTGCAGCAATTGCGGGGCGCACTCCATTCGCACAGATCCTCGGGGCAATATTTGGGTGATTGACGCTACGGGCGACGTGATCTATAAGCTCAACCCGCGCGGGCAGATTCTGATGACGCTGGGGCGGAAGGGTAAACCGGGAGATGGGCCCGATACCTTTTATCTGCCCACTGACGTAGCCTTCGCGCCGAACGGCGATTTTTATGTGAGCGATGGCTACGGAAATGCGCGGGTAGTGAAGTTCTCGCCTGACGGGAAATACCTGCTTCAATTCGGAAAGCGCGGCAATGGCCCGGGGGAGTTTCAGCTCCCCCATAACGTCGTCGTCGATGCCCAGGGCAGAGTTTACGTTACCGACCACGATAACCAGCGCGTGGAGGTTTTTGATGCGGATGACAAATACCTGACGGAGTGGGATCATACCGGCGGCGTCTCCGCTCTGGTTATCTCAAAGGACCAGAAGATATGGCTGGGCGGGACCGAGCGCGATCTGGACGGAAAGATCATCGGGAGATTGCCAGGCGAAGGGTCAACCGGGTCACACGGCGCAGCGATTGCGGAGAATGGCGACGTCTATCTTGGGTTGTTGAGCGGCAAAGTAGAGAAGTTTGTGAAGCAGTAGCGATTTTGACCGGGCTCGAGGAGGGATCACGATGCCGCAAAGCGCTTGCGATGGCGGTTAACAAAAATTGCACGCGCAAGCGAGTGCCTGCAGAGAACGACGATCCGCCCATACAATTCTGACACTAGGGTAAAGTGTAAGCAGTGTATGTGCCACCCGTAGCGCCTCCGCCGTAATTGCTCCCGCCGGCAGCGATGACCACGTATTGCTTTCCTTTCGCTAGATATGTCGCCGGTGTTGCGTTGCCTGAATATGGTAGCGTGGCTTCCCATAGCAGTTTGCCTGTCCCCTCGTCGAAGGCGCGAAATTTGTGATCGAACACAGTTGCCGCAATAAAGAGTACGCCGCCGGCGGTAACAATAGGGCCTCCGTAGTTAGCCGTTCCCGTATCCTGCATCCCCTTTGCCGCTAGCTCAGGGTATTCTCCCAGAGGAATCTTCCAGAGGTATTTTCCCGTATTCATGTTGATCGCATTGAGCGTCCCCCAAGGCGGTGTAACGGCCGGATAACCATCCGGATCCAGGAAATAGAGGCTGCCCACGGTCTTAAAGGGATCCTGGGGATAGGCCGGTTCGTTCTTCTCGTTCGCTTCAGCGGCGCCTGGGGCGACTTGCTCGGATCGAGCGGATTGTCTGCGATCACGTCCCGGAACCTTGAGATATGCAATAACAGCGTTCGCCTGCTGGTCGTCAATATCCGGAAAAGGCGGCATGCGGCCGTATCCGTGCTGAACCGTCTGCGCGATTTCGCCATCGGAAAGCTTGGCCGTGATTCCGTTCAGCGAGGGGATGGCGGGCGGAGACCCGGCTCTGTTCAGGCCATGACAACTGCTGCAACGATCTTGATAGATGCGCTCACCTTCACTCCCTGGGGGCGGCGGAGTGGCGAGAGCAAAGAGGCGCGGGATCTCATTGGAGTTAACGTAGAGCACTGCGGTCGCCGGGTCGATGGCAGGACCACCCCACTCGCCTCCGCCACCCGTGCCTGGCAGCATAATTGTGATTGTGTTCACGCTGAGGGGGACGAACTGGCCTGCGCTAATGAACCTATCAAACTGTTTCAAAGCCCATTCATGCGCTTCCGGAGTTCGGTTCGTCACCATATCTCGGGTGAACAGTTGCCGCGCAAACGGAAGCGGCGCCGTGGGCGCCGGCTGAGTCGGAGAAGCAACTTCGCCTGGAACCGTGCTGGCCGGATAACTCTTTTCCACGATCGGAAAGAGCGGCTCGCCGGTAGCCCGATCGAAAAGGAAGATAAAGCCGGCCTTCGTCGTCTGCGCCACAGCATCGACTTGCTTTCCATTTCGCGTTACCGTCAACAACGCTGGCGGCGATGGAAAGTCTCTGTCCCAGATGTCGTGATGCACGCCCTGGAAATGCCAGATGCGTTGTCCCGTCTCCGCATTCAAAGCGAGCAACGTATCGGCAAAAAGGTCATTGCCGACGCGATCTCTGCCGTAAAAGTCGGGAACTGCCGATCCGGTGGGAACATAGACGATGCCGCGCTCGGCGTCGAGCGCCATGCCAGCCCAGTTATTTGCGGCGCCCGCAAATTTCCATGCATCCTTCGGCCAAGTATCGTAGCCAAACTCGCCCGGATGGGGAATGGTATGAAAAATCCACTGAAGATTACCCGTCCGGATGTTATACGCTCGAATATCTCCAGGAGGCGCGGGATAGTCCTCGGGTTCGGAATCGCCCACAATAATCAAATCGTGGTAGACGATTCCCGGACTGTCCATATTCACTGATTGCTTCAGGTAGTCTCGGCCTAGATCTTTCCGCAAATCGACGCGGCCGCCTTCTCCAAACGATGGGATAGGCTTACCGTCGCCGGCGTCGAGAGCGTATAAAAAGCTGCCAATTCCTACCAGGATCCGACAATCCTGACCATTTGCCCAGTAGGCGAGTCCTCGATCATGCCCTCTGCCGGGAACATTGGAATCAAAGCTCCAAAGTAATTTGCCGGTTGCGCCATCGAGAGCGAATACCTTACGGGTCGGCGTCAGGCCATAAAGAATTCCGTCTAGAATTAGCGGATTGGTCTCGAGTCCGCCGGCGTCGTTGGTGTCGAAGGACCATGCCATCTTCAGCTTGGCTACATTGCTGCGATTAATCTGCCGAAGAGCAGAATAGTGATCTCCATTGGGCTCGCCATCGTAAGCAGCCCAGTCGCCCGCGGCGGCTGAACTGCTTTTCGAGGCAGCCGATGCTTCCGCGCCTTGCGAGCGAGCGGCAGCTTTGACCTGTGACTTAGCGTAAGAACCGCAAAACCATCCTGCGCCAGTCACGAGCGCCATCGCCAGGAGAAGAAACTTTTGATGAAATCTCTTTTTGACCACTTAGACCTTCGCCATTCGTGGCGTCCAGCGCAGCATGCATTGGCGCCAAAAGAGCACGACAAGTTTACTCTTTGTCGAGTATCCCGGTCTAACTGCAAAACGGATGCCTACACAGTCTGCGAGCAGAATATCTGTATGTATCAAAGCAGCTCATAGCCAGCACTCGCGTGGCATTGGCGCAATCCGTACAATCGAAAGCAGTGTGCAAACGGGCTGGCGATGGCGCCACGCGAATGGCCGAAGTCGTCCGCGCTCTCAGCCCCACCACTGCTCGCCCGCGGCAAGATGCGCCTTGACGACATCTGGATCCAACTCGATCCCCAAGCCGGGCCGGTCGCTGACGCTGATATGGCCTTCTTTGATATAGGGTCCATCCAACTGAAGCACCTTGTCCATCCAATCGCCGTTTCCGGTGATCGTTTCGCAGGTCATGAAATCCCGGATGGATGCCGCCCATTGGCATGTGGCCCAGGTATGCACCTGGCTTCCCGTGTTATGGGTCGCCATCGGCAGGCCAAAAATCTCTGCAAAATCCGCAATTCGCTTGGTTTCCAGCAAGCCGCCGGCGTTCCGCAGGTCGGGATTAAGGATGTCGCAGCCCTGATGGATAATGAAATCCTTGAACCCTTCGCGTCTCTCCAGATTCTCTCCGGTGCAAATGGGAACGGCAGAGCTCTCACACAAGCGCGCCCACGAGTCCGAGTAGGCAACGGGCAGCGGGTCTTCCAGCCACAGCGGCTTGATGGGCGCCACCGCCTGCGCTAATTGAATCGATGAGCGAAGATCAAATTCCCAGTGGCAATGGACCATAATGTCGTGATCCCAGCCGATGGCCTCGCGGCAATTCTCGAATCCGCGTGCAATGTTGTTCAGCTCCTCGGTGGTGATGACACGATTGCTCAAATCCCGTGCGCCATCCACGCTGGGATTCGTATGAGGAAATCCGAACTTGTGCGCGGTAAATCCACTCGGGTCGGACTTCACCTTCCCCGCCCATTCCGCGCACGATGCTTTGTCCAGCATATTGCGGGGAGCCGCATGATCGTAGACCCGCACCCTATTGCGAAACTTGCCTCCCAGCAGATTGACGGTGGGAACGTTCAAGACCTTGCCGGCCAAATCCCAAAGAGCCATTTCAATGCCGCTCGCAGCTCGCATTAAGTTGTGTGCGGACCCATCGGTCCGCGTCCCTGAAAGCGACGGCCCTCCCTCCCCCAGAAATGTGTAGAGGACGTCGATCTCCAGCGGATCTTTGCCAATAAGCAGCGGCTTGAGCGCCTGAATTTGCTCCTTGACTCCGATGGCGGGCGTGCCATACGCTTCCGCAATGCCGAATTGCCCATCATTGGTGAGTATCCGAACCAGAACATAGGTTCTTTCCCCGGTGATGGTCATGGTTTGAAGGTCGCGAATTCTTCTGCCGTTTTTGTCGGCTGCCGGCGCCTGCGCGTAGAGCGCCGGACACAACGCCGCGACTCCAAGACCACCGGTAAGCTTAAACAAGCTCCGTCTCGACAATCTGCTGCCATTCATTGAGTCCCCTCCGAGTGTCCTTCCCACGGTGGTTCGATGATTCTCGTTTCCGGCAACCAACCCTTGATCCGGGGGCAGGATGGGTTTCTTTTCCGATGACAAGGATATGTGGGCCCAGCGGTGAGATGACAATCGACCTTGGCGATGACTATAGCGGTTCTCCAATTGGTGTAGAGCAGAACCTCGAACGTTGAGTGGCGTTTTTCCCAAGAAAACGCCACCCGGCACGCCCCTCAAAACTTCACGGGAATTGGAGAACCGCCGTAATTGCTCCATCGAAATTGCTCGGTCAGGCCGTCGCGTAATCTCTTCGTTAGATAACTGCTCTTTGGGCCACGATGGGAAGCGCTCGGCTCCAATTCAACACCTCATCGATAGTTTTACCTCTACTTCAGGCCGGGGAACCAGCGGATTGCGTTGTCGTGGTAGATTTTGCGGAGAATACTCTCAGGCAGCGCCAGTCCCTGCACCTCTTTTCCCCGGCTGAGGCTCACGTCCCCGGTGGCAAGATAGCGCCAGTCGCGCGCGTAGCCGGCCTCCTCGCCCTGCACGGAGCGCTCCATGTTCCCACCCGGGTAAACGGTGTTGTCCGTGCCGTAGATCAGGCGGTCCTGATACTTCGTCACGAAGGCAATGGCCTCCTGGCTCGGCAATCGCTCGAGAAAATTGAGGCGCGAGGCGACGTCCACAGCGAAGTTGGGATATTTGTCGAGCGTGGCGGCGAGTTGATTGAAATCGGTCTCCATGCTGCCGAAATGTGCGCCGACCATCTTCAGGTTCGGATTTGCGCCGAGGATGTGATTGCGGGCGTCGAGAATCTGCTGTTTCGAAGGGGCGCCGGGAAAGTTAACCATGAACCACTCCGGATGCTCTCGATAGTACGCCTGGTCGGCGTTTTTCGGATCAGGCGGCATCCAGGCTGCATCAAGATCGGCGATGTGCGTGATCAGCGTCCTGTTATGCGCGGCTATGTCGCGATAGATGGGCTCAAGCGCGGGGTCGTCCGGCAGGATGTATGCGGCTTTGGCGTTCTTCACCTCCATGCCGACGTTCTTCCATTCCTTCGCCGCGATGGCGCCTTCGGCGAAGCTCGCGTTGAGCGCGCGTACGGCGTTCTTTGCGAAGTCGGGATCATTGAAGCGGTAGGGATCGAAAGAAGTGCATGCGAAGACATGCCCGAAGCTCTTATGGACGAGGTTAAAGACAATCTCATTCTCTCGCGCCAGGTCGCGGCGCGCGGGAAGGCCGCGGTCATCCACGTCGACTATGTCGACCGTGTGCAGGTGAAGCTTCTCCAACATTGTCACGAAGATCGGATCGTAAGTATAGATATGCGTGTGGGTGTCGATAGGATTCAACGCAGCGAACTGTTTCAACTCGGCGTCGGTGAATCCAGCACTCGCAGTAGCTCTCTGCTGCCCGTAGACTGCGCTCGATCTGTCCCGGATGGGAACCGCCAACAGCATGACCAATCCAGCCATCGCAAGCAAACGCATGGTCCCTCACCTTGGCTTCATCGACACCCAAACTCGAGGTGATTATCGCATGAGCAGCAGGCAGGGATGGCGGAACTGCTGCCTCCTCTGAGACTTTTAGGAAGCGTCATGGAGCTGAAATGGCGCGGGCGGAAGGGGTCGACCCGTTCCCGAACTAAGGGAAAAGCGCATCCGCCGCGGTAACTTCGGTAGCAGCGCAGAACACACCGGCGCCTTCGAGGATCCGTGCATCATAACAACCGCCAGCCCAAACCTTTCGTCGGGACGGTCAGCGTAGAAAAGATCTTGAGAAAATCGGCCATTGTAAGGTCATTTTAGAGCGGTGCACCAATTGGCATACCCACGAGTACTTCTTCTCTGCTCACCCCGAACGTGGCTTGCCCCAGAAGATGAAGGCGCCTCGATTGGTCGATGTGATGATGTCCATCGCTCCGTTGCCGTTGAGATCGGCGACGGTAACCATGGAACCAACGCCCGAGCGGTTATGGATCAGCTCTGGCTCGAATCTGGCTCCTCCTGGCGCGCTCTTATCCCGAACGGTGTGGTAAATGTAAAGCACCGGGGCTCCCCACGGATCGGGGTCGGTGACGCCGTCTTCCGAGATGTAACGCTTTCCGGTAACGAAATCTGGAATCCCGTCGCCGTCCATATCGGCAAAAGTGGCCCCGTGGAGTTCGGTGAATGTAACTCCGCCGGCGTTGTTCGTCGAGAAGTCGTCCATGATCATGTGCTCGACAAAGGAGATATTCCCACTGCTGTCCCGCTTTTGCTCGAACCAGGCTAGCCCAAAACCATGTGCGTGGAGAGAGGTCACGATGTCGTTAAGGCCGTCTCCATTTACGTCGTAGACCGCCATTGCCGCGCCCCCCGTCGCATAGGTCTTGCGTGACGGTAAATCAGGGCTAAAAAACTGCTGATGAAACTTCCAGGTCCCTTGAGTACCACCCTTGGGAGGGTGTTCCCACCATCCGTCCGCCGTTAAAACGTCGGGAAGGCCATTACCAGTAATATCGCCCACGCCTAAGCCATGCGAACACCAGTTGCCCGGTTCGGATATGGGATGGATGACCCATTGGCCCGTTGGATTGCCAGGATCAGGTTTTGCGTACACAACGGTGTAGATCCGTTCGCGGCCCGAACCAGAGCGCATCGTGAAAATGACCTCCTTCTTGCCGTCTCCATCGATGTCGGCAAAAAGGGCAATTTCACTTCCTACTCGAGGACCTACAATGAATTTGTCCCATCGGCGCAATTCCCCTCGGGGGTTTCTGTACAAGGTCAGAGGGATATCAAGCGTGGCGTTAATGAGATCCGGCCATCCTTCTCCGGTGAAATCATCGGCGTGAACAACCATGGTCTCATCAAACTCCCGGCCTGGAGCGAAGGTTTGCGCCACGCTAATTTCCCGCTTCACGGTGAAATCTGGACCCAGGTAATAGTACGGCCCGGTGACAATGTCCTTGATTCCATCGCGGTTGACGTCCGCCACAGAAGTTCCCCACGAGAAATAGAAGTCATCGATCCGCTGCATGCGGTAATTACTGGAAACTTTCTCGAGCGGCGTAACGAAGCGACCGAAATCCTTGTAACAAACTTCTTTGAAGCGAATCTCGTCGGCGCCTCCGGCATAGACGGCGACCGGACCATATCCTGAGCCCGAGCCGTCATTGTCGGTTGCCCTGGGACGAATACCAGCGCCGCCATTAAAACGCGTGCGAAGAATATTGGCGTCCATCTGGACTTCAATCGTGTTCCAGTCGTCGGTTCGGAACGATGTTGATTGAGCGATGTATCCATTGTTCGTCTCGGAGCCAGTTCCTTGAGATCCTTGAGCCACAGGCAAAGCAACGCGGTTTGAATCCGGGGGTACGGGACGCAGTGGGCTGCGGGAGATCTCCTGCCCATCGGAACCAAGAGCCAACTGGTAACTATTTAGATCCTGGGGGTCAAGGGAAACAAAGAGACCCTTTAAACCTCCATCGGGAGTTTTCTCTGCGCGAATGAGAACACCCGTCTTTGAACCCGCCGGAGCACGGAAGCGTCCAAAGAACAGAACATCTTGATAGGATTGATCGAGCACGAGCCAACCGCCATTGCTCCCGGGACGTGCCTTCCCGATGATCTCGCCGTTTTCGCCGCGCCAGTCGGCTTGGCCAAAGGTGTGCCAGCCGCCGAGCTCGGAACCCGTGAAAACGTAGTCAGCCTGGAATGAGGCGCCTGGAGGAGATTTGACGCCACTGACCGCCTCGGGAGCCGCCGCTTGAATTGCTTCGTCGCGTAGATTCGAGCTGACGCTAGCGAATGCAGGTGAATCACTGCCATGCAGAAGCCCGGCAACGGGTAGAGTTGCCAAGCCCATCTTCACAAACCCTCTTCTCGTGTGTTTCATGGTCCATCCTCCCGTCAAACACCACGCAAACGTCCACATCCGCAACAAGTCAATTGCGTGACGGCGTTTAATTTACTTAGTACTGGCATACCTAAAGTCCAGCCCTATGCGGCCCAGCGCCGGAATTCGCGTCGCGGAAAAAACAGTTCTCGGTCATGTTCGATTCCAGCCCGATGCCCAGGTCCTAGCGGCGCAGGAAGCAGACCTCGCGATCAAGAAGCAGGCGTAGCTTGCGCCGACATCGGCTCATGGGCAAGGCCCAAAGCGGATGTGCCGAAGCACGCGGTAAGAAATTGGCGGCGCTTCATGGGGATCTCCCGGCGACGTCCCATTATAACCACCGATCTGCTATTTTTGAGAGCGCGCCCTACTCGGACTGCGTCATATCAGGCTGGCTGGTCAGGCTTGAGCATACAAAGTTATTCGAACCTAATGAATGTGATACATCGAGACCGTCATCGGAAGCAAGTAGATTCTCCCCGGCGGCATCAACAGAAGAAGCGGGGGCTGGCGACTCGAAGAAAGAAGGGATTCTGAATGGATTCCGGACTTCAATCTCTCGTCATCGGCGCCTACACCGAAAAGCTGGCTCATGTTGACGGCCATGCTGCCGGCATCCTCAGCGCGAAATTCGATGGGATATCGATGAGTGCGCCGATGGTAGAGGCAGTGGTGACAAATCCTTCGTGGCTGACCTCCACTGCGGATGGGCGCTTCGTCTATGCGGTCATGGAAACGGCGATGTTCGAAGGAGAGCCCGGTGGCGGGGTCGCCGCCTATGCTCGCAATCCGCACACCGGTCATCTTGTGCTGTTGAACAAAGCGCCCTCGGCGGGGGTTGAGCCTGCACATCTTGAGCTTGACCCGCGAGAGCGATTCCTGCTGGTGGCCAACTATGGCTCCGGCTCCATATCGGTGTTCAGTCGCGAAACGGATGGCGGCATCGGAAAGATGGTGGAACATGTCCAGCACGCAGGCGCGAGTGTTCACCCCATCCGCCAGACAAGCCCACACGCTCATCAGATCCTGTTCGACCCAGTGACGGGAAATTTGCTGGCGCCGGACCTCGGGTTGGATGCGGTGCTCGTGTACCGGTTGGGAAGCAACGGCGCCCTTACTCAGCGACCCGAAGCCCGGATCAAGACGGCTTCTGGCGCCGGTCCACGCCACCTCGCGTTTCACCCTGATGGCCACCATCTCTTCCTGCTCAATGAACTTGACAGCACCGTGATCGTATTGCGCCGGAATGCAGACCATTTTGACCAGGTTCAGGTGGCCTCAACATTGCCGGTGGGTTTCAAAGGCCACAACCAGGCGAGCGCGATCCGAGTTTCTAAGTCGGGCAACTACATCTTGACCGCCAATCGGGGCCACGATAGCATCGCCGTGTTCGCGTTCGATAAGTTCAACAGCGCGGTTGAGTTGAAGCTCGTCGAACCGACGTTGGGGCGTCAGCCGCGCGATTTCGTTCAATCCCCGGACGCTGGAACCATCATCGTCGGCAACCAGGACAGTGACACCGTCGTGATCTTCGCGTTCGATGAACGCACCCCGCGCCTCACTTTCGTCTCGCAGACCAGCGTTCCCACCCCGGTTTGCCTTCGCTTCCTCTCGTGACACCCGTCCGGGTTTTTCAACCAGGCTTGAGCTTCGCGAACTTGAAGAGGCTCGTATCCACAAACGCCGTAAGGGAGGCGATGTGTGCAAGCTTCGATACTCCCGAAGAGTGCGATGTTGCATTGGCAATGTCTGTTGATCGTGGTTGGCCGGGCTGCGCGAAGGGTGTTTCTGCGGCCGGTTTGCGATCCTGTTGGACGCCAGAAGGAAGTCTGCCATCCAGCGCCATGACTCCGTCAACAACGGCTTCGCCGCAGCAGTAGCGAACTACATGAGCCGTCAGAGGTTGCACGCGAACTGAGCTACGGGAAAGCCGCGGGCCGCGCCCGCTTCCGAACCGCCCGCAGGTGTTTCCCGCTTTCCCAAAGCTCGGGTGGCCGCTGGCGCCATGCGGAAAAATGGATAGAGGAAAGCAATAGAAACTTTTCGATTGCATTAATTTGGCTTTTGGGCTTAGAATTCGAATGCTAAACGAAATGGTTCCCCAAAACCTCTTTTGACGAAAGCAGCGAGTTCGAGCTTTCCGGTGGGTAAATTGCCTCTGACCAGCCAGAACGGCTGCAGCGGAGCAGAGGAGAGGCGAAAGAGCGGGAAGGCAATGGAAAAGACGGAAAACAAACAGAATTTCCCACTTTTCTCCAGCAATTCTGCGGCTACGGCCAGCACTATGCTCCCGTTCGATAATTCCTTCCGGATTCACCCGCTCCAAAGCCGGAAGCTTCCGAAATCAAACGAAAGACACTCAACGTCCCCCTTGGATTTGAATGCCATCAAGTGGAGGCAATATGCGCAAAGTTCTCCTCTGCGTTTTCTTGCTGCTGACAACTGCGCCGATGTGGGGTCAAACCAACACTGGTGTGATCACGGGGATCGTGACCGATCAGGCCGGGGCAGTGATTCCCGGCGCCAAGGCTACCATCACCAGCCAATCCACGAATGTTTCCTTGTCTTTTAGCACCAACAGCGACGGCTACTTCACGTCTGTGCCGATCAACCCGGACACCTATTCGGTAACAGTCACAGCGTCTGGCTTCCAGTCGGAGACACAAACTGGCATCGTCCTCCGGGTCCAGGCTCGGGTTAATGTCAATTTCCAAATGAGAGTTGGCCAGGTCAGCCAGCGGGTCGTGGTCACAACTGCAATTCCAACTATTGACACGCAGACCTCAAGCGTGGCCCAGGTTGTGTCATCCCAGACGATCACAGCGATGCCATTAAACGGCCGTAATCCCATGCAGCTTGCCACCCTTGCCATGGGCGTGGCTAACCTCAGCCCCGACGCTACGGCGTCGAACGGGAATACGGGGGGCAACACCGGGCCGAATGCGGTAGATTTCGTCGCTAACGGCACTCGGGGCACGCTCAACAACTTTCTTTTGGATGGCATCGACAATAATTCCAATGACAATGGCGGGGCCGTAATCATCCAGCAGCCAGACGCCCTCCAGGAATTTAATGTTCAGACCAGCTCCTACTCGGCGGAATTTGGCCGCGCCGGGGGCGCAGTGATCAATGCCGTCACCAAGTCGGGCACAAATTCCTACCATGGGGACGTGTTTGAGTTCTTCCGCAATGCCGTGCTCAACGCGCGCAACTTCTTTCAATCAACCGGTCCCAAAGCTCCCTTCAAGCAAAATCAGTGGGGAGGAACCCTCGGGGGCCCGATAATAAAGGATAAACTCTTCTTCTTCGGCGACTACCAAGGAACAAAAATCATAGATTATCGTACAGACTTCTCAACCGTGCCCAGCCCGGCGGAAATTACAGGTGATTTCTCCGCTAGTAATTTTGGGACGATCTACGACCCCGATACCTATAACGCAGCGACCAACACGCGTGAATCCTTCGCCCAGGAGTACGGTAACGGCAACGTGATTCCCTCCTCGAGAATAGATCCGATCGCGCAGGCGTTTGCCGAGCTTTACCCGGCGGCGAACCTGCCCGGGACGGTGAACAATTACACACTCACCGCTGCCTCGCCCTATACCTTAGAACAGGGAGATTTTCGTGGCGATTGGGACCCGTCACCCAAAAATCAAGCATTCTTCCGGTACACGGATGAATACACTTCCTCTCTATCTCCCGCAAGATTTCCTGGCGAGGCACAAGGGCAAAGCGGTTCCGAGCTGGGCCAGACGACCATGGGCGCTTCCCTCGGTGAAACGCACCTCTTCTCGCCCAGTCTCTTTAACGTGTTCCGTCTGGGCTTTAACTGGTATGGAAACCACCAGGAGTATCCCCCTTATGGGATTCATTACCCTCCGGCCGATCTGACCATCCCCGGCATAACCTTGAGAGCAAACACAGCCGGGCTTGCCCAGTTTTCACCGACCGGCTACACGGGGGTAGGCATGCCGGGGTATTCTCCCACATATCTGGCTACTGAAGAGCGCGAGGTCGCGGATGCGGTCAATATCATACGCGGCAAGCATTCGATGGTCATGGGCTTCGAGATGCGCTGGACCGAATTCAATATATTCCAGGTGCCTGAGCCCGATGGACTGCTCGAATTCAGCGGTGAATATACCCAGAATCCAGCGACCGGTGATGGAGGGGACGGCATGGCTGACGCATTGCTCGGCCTCACTACAGTAGCCTCGTACGACACGCAAGTAGAGGTCCAAAACAGGCAGCATGTACCGGCAGCCTATTTCGAGGATGACTATAGGGTTACGCCCACCCTCACGTTGAATCTTGGTATCCGCTACGACTATTTCTCTCCCATCGTATCGAAGCACAACACGCAGGCCAACTTCAATTATCAAACCGGCCAAATCGAGGTAGCGGGTCAGGATGGCAATTCGCGTGGGCTTGTTAAGGTTGACAAGGACAACTTTTCACCGCGGATGGGCTTTGCCAAGACGATCGCTAAAAAATACGTGCTAAGCGCCGGAGGCGGCATTTTCTGGACCGGCCAGGAAATAAAGACTGCCGCGCCTGAGCAGCTTTCTTATAACTTACCCTTCTATTATCAACCCACTTTCACATCCGATGGAATCGATCCTTCGCTCATTACAGTATCCGGAGGCTTTCCAGCGGCGAGTGCATCGCAGGAGACGGACCCGGGTGTGACGAGTCTTGGGGGGGGTCCTAACGATCTGGGCAACTATCTGAGCACACCCAGCTACATTGAATACAATCTTTCAATTCAGCGGTCCTTACCCGGACAGACGTCACTCCAACTCTCCTACGTAGGATCGAAGGGCACCCATCTTCAGGTGTGGCGGGATTATAACCAAGATGTGACGCCAGGTCCCGGGAGCGTCCAATCCCGTCGCCCGTGGCCTAATTATGGGCCCTTTGACGCGATGCCAGACGAGGGAGGCTCTAAGTACTATTCCGGGCAGATGAGGCTGCAGAAGCAGAGCGGCCAAAACCTTTACCTCCTTAGCTCCTTCACGTGGAGCAAAGCGTACGACACTCAACCGTCGGTCTGCTGCGCTTCACCCATACCTCAAAATTCTTGGGACATTGCCGCGGAACAGGGATTAAGCGATTTCAGCCAAACCTTCCGCTGGGTTCTTAGCTATGACTATCTGCTTCCCATTGGGTCGGGGCAGAGGTTCGCAAGCGGGATCAAGCCGGCTGTCAACCAGGTTATCGGTGGTTGGCATTTTGGAGGCATCTATTCGCTGGGGAGTGGTTTCCTGTTTTCTCCACAGATGGGATATGACACTTCGAATACCGGGAGCGAAGGGCTGCTGCGCCCCGACCAAATTTTGCCGAACGGTAACCTGCCTCGGGGTCAGCGCAGCATCAATAATTGGTTCAACACCAACGCCTATGCGATTCCAGCGGAGTATACCTTTGGAAATGCCGGCCGCAACACCCTGATCGGTCCGGACCAGAATGATTGGGATCTCGCTCTAGACAAAACATTTCCAATTCGGGAATCGCAGAATGTGCAGTTTCGCGGCGAGTTTTTCAACGTGCTAAACCATCCGAGCTTCGCGCAGCCTGATCCAGCTCTCACGGACGGCCCGGGCGCCTTTGGAGTGGTGACTGGCACGGCAGGGGCTAATCGGGAAATTCAGTTTGCATTGAAGTATAACTTTTAAAGTGGAAAGCAACCGTTACGTTGGGAGACCGCTGGCGGTCCATTCTCCCGGTTTCGCCAGCTCAAATCCACCCCGCAACCGTTTAACCACTATAGCGGTTCTCCAATTGGTGTAGAGCAGAACCTCGAACGTTGAGTGGCGTTTTTCCCAAGAAAACGCCACCGGGCACGCCCCTCAAAACTCCACGGGAATTGGAGAACCGCCGTAGGCGCGAGTGGGTCAAAGCTGAGCACTTCTTCGCGAGAGTTCGAGGTCCATGAGCGACCATCACTGCCGCAGCACGTCCGCCGCCGGCGCGCTCCGCTCCGGCCGTAACAGCCGCCGCTGCAGGTCTTCCAGCGTGTGTCCCTTGGTCTCCGGGTACACCAACAACACCACAAAGAACTGCACCACCGTCATCATGGCAAAGAACACAAACGGCGCCGCCGTGCTCATGGAATTCGCCACCACCGGAAATTCCAGCGCGATTATCGCATTCATCGTCCAGTGACTGGCGCTGCCAATCCCCTGTCCCTTCGACCGGACGTGCGTCGGAAAGACCTCACCGATATATACCCAGATAACCGCGCCCTGCGAAATTGAAAAGAACGCAATGTATGTGATAAGGATCCACAGCAGGTCCCTCTGATGCGATTCGGTGTGAAAAATCCAGGCTACTCCCGCAAGGCACGCCGCACACCCCGCCGCACCGATCAGCAGTAACGACTTGCGACCCGCTTTATCGATCAACGCCATGCCCACGATCGTAAAAACGAACAATACGGCGCCGATGTAACTCGCCTGCTGGTAGCTCGATATCTGGCTAAATCCGGCCGCAGCAAAAATGTTATTGAGGTAGTACAGAATGGCGTTGATCCCCGCAAGCTGATTGAACGCCCCAATCGAAATCGCCAAGAACAGGGGGTGCCGGTACTTCCATTTGAGCACCGGCTCGTGCGCCGTCGTGTGCTCTTCGGCTAGCGCTGAGCGAATGTCCGCAAGTTCCGCCCTGGGATCTGGATCGCCCATGAGCGTCAACACATCCATGGCTTCTTCAAATCGATTCCTCGCCGCCAGCCACCGCGGACTGCGCGGAATCCCGAACAGCAGGATCAGAAACACCAGCGCCGGCGCCGTCGCAATTCCCACCTGCCAGCGCCACTGCACCGCCCCTAAGTTCATCAGCCGAATCGCGTAATTGGAAAAATACGCAGCCATGATCCCGAACACGACCATGAATTGGAATGTCGCCACCAGCCGCCCGCGCCATTTCGCCGGCGACAGTTCGGCAATATATACCGGCCCCAACACCGACGACGCACCGATCCCCAGCCCGCCCACAAAACGGAAAACCATAAACGCCGGCCAGTTCCACGCGAACCCGCAGCCGATGGCCGACGCTAGGTAGAGCACGGCGGTAATGCGCAGCGTCTCGCGCCCGCCTAGTTTCTGCCCTACCACGCCCGCGCCCAGCGCTCCAATCACTGTGCCCACCAGGCCGATGGCCACCGTCAGTCCTTTGTTCTGCGGGCTCAGGTGATACAGGCCGACCAGGGCATCAATCGCGCCGGCAATCACTACCGTGTCAAAGCCAAAAAGCAGCCCGCCGAGTGCGCCGGTCAGCGTGGCCTTCATCAAAGGAGGGCTTGGTTTCATAATGGGGAATTCCAAAGTTCCCCATCATCCTACACCGCCTGCGCGAGCTGGCTCCCCGTAACCACCCCGAAAAGAGCCTCCGCGCCGAATCGCCAGCCCGCCGCGATAGGCCACGTCGCGAATCAGGGTAAGCTGAACCGGCTTGGCCACCACGGCCTTCTTACCGCTGACCGCCTCCGCCGTTTCGGTATGGCGTCGAATTTTTGGCCCAGTAAAAGCCTCCGCGCACGAGGTTGGATCTGCTAGGATAAAAGGTGATTTGAGGGAAGAAGGCCGCAATTATTCACAGCTCCTGTTTATTCGGAGACCGCCATTCGCTCTCGGGATGAAACTTCGCTTTGGACAATCTACATGCGCACGGAATCGGCAGACGCGATCTAAGTCCCGGGTTCTGCACTTTGCCGCGGTTGTGCTCCCGGCTCTCAGCGGGATTGTTTTGCCGGGTTGTGAGCGCAATGTAAGCAGCAAGCCTACCGGCACGCCTGTCACCATCGCGACGCCGCTCGGTCTGCCGACGGTCCCCATTCCTGTTCACAATCCGGTTACAGCGGATGCAATTGCACTGGGGAGAAAGCTATTCTACGACCGGCGTCTTTCCAACCAGAGCACGCTTTCGTGTGCATCGTGTCACCTTCCGTCCCACGATTTTTCCGACCCGCACAGAATTTCCCTCGGGTTTCACGGCGCGCACGGAACCCGGCATGCCCCCACCCTTTTCAATGCAGCCTATCTTCCTTCGCAGTTTTGGGATGGCCGCGCGGCGAGCCTGGAAGCGCAGGTCATTGGGCCTGCTTTCAATCCGGTCGAGATGGACAACACAGCACAGGGCGTAGTTGCGAATCTGGAGAAGGATCCTGAGTATCCTGCTCTTTTTCAGAAGGTCTTCGGAACGCCCGACATCACAATTGAGCGGGTTGAGAACGCGATAGCCAGTTATGAGCGCACCCTGCTCTCCGGGAACTCGGCTTTTGATCGTTACGAGTTTGGCGGCGAGAAGACCGCTTTGACTGCACAGCAAATACGCGGCCTCGCCATCTTCCGTGATCCAAACCGCGGTAACTGCGCGGCCTGTCACACAATCAACGCCCACTACGCGCTCTTTACTGACGGTAAGTTTCATAACATCGGCGAAGGTGTCGACGACGAGGGTAAATTCGACGATACCGGCCGCTTTGATCGTACCCACCTGGCTTCTGATACGGGAGCGTTCGAAACCCCCACGTTGCGGGATATAGCCGAAACCGGACCCTACATGCACGACGGAAGGTTGAAGACTCTCGATGCGGTCATCCAATATTATGCCGGCCAGGGAAACTCCAATCCATTTCTCGACAAGGAAATCAAGAAGATTCACTTATCTGCCCAGGATCGGGGTGATCTTGTAGCATTTCTAAAATCTCTCACCGGAAACACCCCTCTCGACGAGAAACCGGCTCCGGAAAGGGCTGTCCATCCATGAAACCGCACCTCAAAATTGTCGCCTGCCTGACCCTGACGGTCTCCGCGGCGATGTCCGGCTGTTCAAAGTCTTCCACGCGCCACGCCACTATGCCCCCCGCCGCACCGGCGCCAAACTACTTCAAGGTGGATCCCGCTACGGCGGGATCGGTAAGCGGATCGATTCGCTACCAAGGCCCGCGTCCCGCGCGAAAGCCCGTGGACATGAGCAACGAACCGGCCTGTGTGGATGCAAATCATGGCAAAGTTTACGAGGACTCTTTAGTCGTCGGTCCTCACAACGCTCTTGCCAACGCTTTCGTATACATCGAGAAGGGACTCGAAGGGAAGACGTTTGCTCCTGCGCCTTCGCCCGTGACCATCGATCAGAAGGGCTGCTGGTTCCGGCCTCATGTCCTTGGTGTGCAGACTGGCCAGACGCTCCAGATCGTAAACTCAGATCCCGTGACGCATAACATCCATCCCATGCCTCAGGTCAATCGGGAATGGAACCACAGCCAGGGCTCCGGCGATCCTCCGATGAACCACCGGTTCACGAAAGCCGAAGTGATGATCCCGATCAAGTGCAATATCCACGGCTGGATGCATGCCTACGTTGGCGTTCTCGATCATCCTTACTTTGCCGTCACTGGCGACGACGGCAAATTTACGATCTCAAATCTTCCACCCGGCACTTACACCCTGGCCGTGTGGACGCAAACGCTCGGCGATCAGCAGCAAACGATCACACTGGCGCCTCGCGGCAGTGCAAGGGTGGACTTCACTTTCCATGGCAAATAGATAACTGCGGATTCCAATCTCTGGTTTCTGAACAGATTGCCACTGGCAGGAAAATAGGCTGAACAATCCAGTCCTCCTGGGTATATAGATACTGCAGTGACATATCTCCCCGGCAAAGGACCACAATGCGATACGCTCGATATTTTCTTCTGTGCGCCGGATTTCTTGCACCTCTGGCGGGCTGCAAGTCCGCGCCGCACAAGGCTGAGACGCCCACGACTCCCGCCGGCCTAACGATGACAACGGCGAATGGCCCGCGCCTCTATGTAAGCGACGAGGTGAGTGGCGAGCTGACTGTGATTGACGCCACCACCATGCAGTCGTTGGAGACGGTGAAGGTCGGTACCCGTCCTCGCGGCATCCACGCAAGCCCCGATGGCAAGACGATTTATATCGCGCTGAGCGGCACACCTATTGCTGGTCCTGGAGTGGACGGGGACACTCTTCCGCCCGCCGACCACTCTAAGGACGGCATTGGCGTGTTCGACGTCGCGCAAAACAAGATCGTGAAAATCCTGCCTTCCGGCATTGACCCGGAAAACTTTGACTTAAGCAAAGATGGCGCCAAGATTTACGTTTCCAACGAAGACAATAGCGCCGTCTCCATCATCGACATTGCGAGCGGCAAAGTGGAAGCGACGTTGAAGATGGGTGCGCAGCCGGAAGGCGTGCAGGTTTCGCACAATGGCGAGTTCGTCTTCGTCACGAGTGAGGAGACGAGCACGATCTCGGTGTTGAACCCGGCGACGAACAAAATTACGTCCACTTTCAAGGTGGGACACCGTCCCCGGAATGTGGCTTTCACTCCTGACGACAAGCTGGCTTATATCAATGCGGAAAACGATGGCACGGTCACACTGGTTGACGTGGCGCGGAAAAAGGTGATCAAGACGATCCACCTTGGCAAGCCCGGTCTGGTGAAACCAATGGATGTCCTGCTGTCGCCTGACAGCCATATGCTTTACGCATCGACAGGCCGTGGCGGCGACGTCGTGGCCATCGACACAAAAACAGAGATCGTGAAGGGCGAAGTTGCCGTTGGCAGGCGTCCGTGGGGAATCGCGTTGTCGCCGGATGGGAAAACACTTTTCTCTGCCAATGGACCGTCGAACGACGTGAGCGCTGTTGATCTGGCGACGCTGACGGTGAAGGCCAAAGCGCATGTCGGGGGAAGCCCTTGGGGCCTCGTCGTCTTGCCCTAGCTCGCCTGCAGATTGATCCCTCGCGCCTCAGCACGCGTCGCAATGGCCGCTTGTTTTTCGCATCCATGGGGTAACACCAGCATCGGCGCGGAAATATGCTCGAGTGTGGTCCGTTCATCGCATGCTTGATGGAGGGCGATGCGCGGATGGGTGACCATCTCAAGATCTTGCTGACTTGGTGGTCGCAGCAGCACGCCGTCCATGACGGAGAAGATTGACGTTGTCGCGGCGTTGACTGAAAACGTAAAGCGGTTCTCCAATTGGTGTAGAGCAGAACCTCGAACGTTGAGTGGCGTTTTTCCCAAGAAAACGCCACCCGGCGCGCCCCTCAAAACTTCACGGGAATTGGAGAACCGCCGTAGACGGCCCAGTAGCGCATTCAGCGCGCAAATGGCTTCCGGGCCCGCGCCCATCTCCGCTATCCTGAGCCTCACGCCGAACCGGCTCAGCAACCTCCGCTTCGCCCTCTGCATGTTCCATTACGCCTTGGCTTGACGGCGGCCACGACGCCAACTCTCGCGCTGGCGTCGGCGCCAAGATGGCCATCTTCTTCGTGAACGATGCGGTGGCGCTGCGGCCGTTTCCTTACGCCCATATTTCCTGCGGAATGAGCATGGGTTATCGTAGGCGATTTGTCCGCAAGTCCGGCGAAAACAGGGCAAAGGGAAGCATGGCCGGCCATCGGGAGTGGTGGATGAGAGAGTTCTGGCGCGCCTATCTGACACGACGGACCACCGGGTCGTTCGCTCCTCTGCCTCCTTTGTGTGAGATCGAATTACGACGGATCGTGACACAATCAGGTCAGTACTGGGTCACGAAGAAGCGGCCAGAGGAGAATTCACGATGGACAGAGAACAACTAGAAGCATTGCGGCGTCAGGTGGAAGAAGACTACAAGCTCGATATCGCAGCGATTGAGCGGCTCCTTCGCCGCCACTCCGCTGCCTCAAGCTCCACTTCCAGCAGCGCCCCTAACAGCGGCGGCTCACTCAGCGCTTATTCAGCGCCAAGCAGGTGGGCAGAAGCTGAATCGCGCCTTGAGCCGCCCAGTCCGGTGTTGCCTCCTTCTGGGCAGGAAGCGGGCAAGAGCGATGACCTGGCAGGCTCGATCCGAACGATATTCAATGGTGGCCGCAAGTAGCACAATGCTTTGCTGGCCCCTCTTACAACGAATCCCGCCCCCGGGCGGTTTATAGCGGTTCTCCAATTGGTGTAGAACAGAACCTCGAACGTTGAGTGGCGTTTTTCCCAAGAAAACGCCACCCGGCACGCCCCTCAAAACTTCACGGGAATTGGAGAACCGCCGTAATAACTCCGGGAAGCTTGGTGGACAAATTCGACGTATTCGACCAGAGCAATACCAGAGTCGCCACATTCCGAGGCCGTCGGCGCTTAGCCGCCGCGAAACTCACCCCATCGGGAGGTAACGATGACAGGGGTAGGCTATGTCTTTGGAATTATGAAGACTACTATAGCGGTTCTCCAATTGGTGTAGAGCAGAACCTCGAACGTTGAGTGGCGTTTTTCCCAAGAAAACGCCACCTGGCACGCCCCTCAAAACTTCACGGGAATTGGAGAACCGCCGTAAGGCGCCGTACCAGCTACCTACGAGTTGTATCCGAAGCTCTGCAACCGGGGCGACGGGACAGACTCGACACACTTCGGCTCAGGGCGCCGAGGACCTCATAGCGACAACCATTTAGGCAGAAGTCGCTCCTGCTACGGCATCAGGAGCCGCCGTATTGGGGACCGTAGCAGCTTTATTTGCGGTGGTCGCTGTCTTGGCTTTAACAGCGGATGCCTTCTTGACCGGCGTTTGGGGGGCGGTTGCCTTCCTGGCGGCTTTCTTAGCGGCTTTGGCGGGTGGCTTGACTGAAGCGGTCTTGGCCGCACCTTTCTTTGCCGCCTTCTTCGCAGGGGTGGATTTCGCCGCCTTCACAGCAGCCCAACGCTTCTTCTGCGCCTCAGCGATGCGCTTGCGGACGCCTGCGCTTAAGCTCCGGCGCTTTGGAAACTTCTCTGCACCGGCAATCTCGGCTGGGGCTTTCTTGGCCGCTTTCTTCGCTGGCGCCGCCTTCACTCGCTTTGCCTTGGCCGCAGCCCACCGCCTCTTCTGCGCCGCTGAGATACGCTTCCGGGCGGCTGGGCTCAGTCTCTGCCGTCTCGCAGCCCTTTTGGCGGGGCCCGGTCTTTCAGAAGCGGCGGCAACAGCGTTGCCGCCAGAAAGCAGCGAACGCGCTTGCCGCAGCCTTCCTATTTCGTCGTCGATTGCAGCGATCATCAAGCGCTCGTCCATATCGCCTCCACAAAGTAAGCAATTCCGATCCCAAAACACGATAACATATGGATTCGATTGAACGCTCGGAAATGGACTTACCCGGCTCGCACGTTTCATCGGCTTCGGTTATTCCGGCGCGGAGAGACTGTACGCTCATTGAAAAATGTAGTTCCATGAGACGACCTCGTTGGTGGACCAAATGCAAGTCACGCAGCGGGTAGCAGACCTTCTGATCTGTCGAGCAGCGCACAGTCCGTTGCCCTCGAACTTCGATGCCCTCATTGAAGATTGGGCTGGTGAGCACAATCTGTTCATGCTCGGTGCGCTCACCCCTGACCGGCCCTTCGGGAGCGGTCCATAAGCTGGCGTTACTCCTCGCGGGCGTCTCACCCAGCAGTCGGATCACCATCAGGAGTGCGTCAGCCGCGTGATGGCCGCACTCACGGCGCCGTCCAGCACCGTGCCCGGCTGGCTTTGGAGCTTCTGCTGCAGGATTCGATATTGGCGGAGAGCATCCGGTCGTTGCCCTGCGATTTCCAGAAGGCTGGCCTGAATGTAGTCGTGGATCAGCGGCCGCAACGGATCCCGGGAAGCGTCGGAGCGGGAGTTTTCCAGCCACACGTACGTCAGCCAGGCGTCCTGCGCAGGGACAGCCGACAGCGACTCGACCAGCTCCGCGCGGCCGGTGTCCGCCATGTCGCAGCAGAACGCAAACACGTCGCGCCGATCCTCGGGATCAAGTACTTCGCCATGCGCGCGCATGAAATTCGCAATTTGGATCAGCTCCCTTCGCGAACCCGCCTGATCGTAGTCGGTCAATCCGCCGATCTCCAGGCTTCGCACAAAGGGCAGAGCCTTGCCGGCGCTGTCGGCCGTATGGAAATGCCGCACCGCCTCGGAAAAGTCGCCGCCGTTCTGGAGCATCCAGTTGCCCAGCATGGCGTTGGCGTACACATTCCCAGGATCGGTGGCCAGGGCTGCGCGAAAGTTCTGTTCCGCGGCGGAGCCGAATTCACGTTCGGCAATGTGCTGGTTGAGCCAGTGCGCCCAACCCAGATGCGCCTGCACATCCGCAGCACGAGTTCCTTTGCTGCGCGTCAGGCCGGCCTGCAGAATAGGCATCATTTCGTCCAGTGCGCGGCCCGCCAGCTCCGTCGCGCTCTGGCCTTCCGGAACCACCACGCTGAAGTTCTCCGCCCAGAGCATCGCCGCGTTCAGTTGGTTCTCCAGAGCCGTGCGGTCCAGCGGGTCCGCCTTGAGAATGGCCGAGTGGGTTTCGACCGACGCCTGGTAATCGCCTTGCGCCGCTTGCGTCTGCGCCAGCGCCAGGTGCGCAGCTCGTTCGCGCTGCTGCCGATGGTGCGTAATGACCCACGTCACCCCGCCCCCGATGGTTGCGCACAGCCCCACGATCGCCGTGACCCGGCCGGTCCAGCTCATCAGAAAGCTCCAAGCCTTGTCGGAACGTGTCTCCGGGGGAACAACCTCATTCGCCATCGTCGAGCCTCCCTCCCCTCGCGTGCGGCAACTCCAACAGGCGGAGGATTGCAACAGGGTCAACTTTGATTCAGCATACGATTGAAATCCCGGTTTCCAGGAAATTAAAACTTTCACCCTTGATCGAAAAGCCGACAGCGCCAGAAAATGGGTCCTTCGCGCAGCCTGCGATGCGTGGGAGAGCAAGTCCCTGTCCCCGTCTCGGGTGCGGAACACGCAGAGAGCCCATTCGCGGTCAAGCGAAAATTCTGCATTCGCCAGAAAACAAACCAGTTGCCTTTGCGGGGTATTTCGCGCTTTTCCGTCATAATTGATAACGTGAAGCTGGAAAAGGGCAGAATTCCATCGCGAACCGAGAGTCATTCTCTGACCACCGACCACTATAGCGGTTCTCCAATTGGTGTAGAGCAGAACCTCGAACGTTGAGTGGCGTTTTTCCCAAGAAAACGCCACCCGGCACGCCCCTCAAAACTTCACGGGAATTGGAGAACCGCCGTAATCACTGAGAATTGACACAAAATCACCGGGAACTGGCGAACAATCACTGTCAACTGGCACACAATCACTGGGAACTGACAACTGATCACAGACAATCACTGACCACTGATCACTGAGGGCTGAAAACTGGCCGAAACCTACCCCCGGATGCAGAATTAGGGCAATCCGGGGCCATTCCGCGGAAGATTGCAACGGAAGAATACCGGCGAAGCAAGGCCAGATGCCTAACCCGGCGTAGCCGGAACCAAAACCTGGCATTTTCCCGAAAGTTGGAGCCTTTGAAAAAATGCCGAAATCCCGCATGAATACTGACCGAAACGTACATCGCCAGAAATATTCTGCGCAAAATGTGCAGGATTCAAATGGATAGGTACTAAGAATAACGCTCTAAGCCCTTTGGATGGAGGAACCTGCGATTTAAGCTCTTTGTTTTCAAGATCGATTAAAGTCAATCCGCTGAAAACAAGAAACTTACTCGAAAAGGGGGGTGGGGGGGGTAGGGGGTAGGATTAGCTATTTTAGCTAGAACGGTTCTCCAATTGGTGTAGAGCAGAACCTCGAACGTTGAGTGGCGTTTTTCCCAAGAAAACGCCACCCGGCACGCCCCTCAAAACTTCACGGGAATTGGAGAACCGCCGTAGAACGGTAGGGAAATGCCGCAGGGGGAAACCGGAGAAGCCGAGTCGAAGCGAACTCAAGCCCGAGGTGGTAAGGAGCGGCGGCCCGGCGCGATTCGGTCCCCCCGCATGATTTCCTCAACCGCCGTAGGCTTGAATTTTCCGCATCCGGCTGCAACTCCGTGCATCCAAAGCACATGGAAAATCGGCTCTTGGGAGGCTCAGGCCTCAAGGTTCCCGTCTTGAGCTTTGGCGCCGGCACGTTTGGCGGCGGCCATCGGTTTTTTGACGCGTGGGGCGCCACCGATAACCTCGCCGAGGCGCGGAGAATTGTCGATATCTGCCTCGAAGCCGGTGTGAATCTTTTCGACACCGCCGACGTGTATTCCAATGGCCGTTCCGAAGAGGTGCTGGGCAAGACGCTCGAAGGCAGGCGCGATCGCGTTCTCATCTCCACCAAGGCGACCTTCCGCCTGGGCGACGGCCCCAATGATGTGGGCTCCTCGCGCTATCATCTGCGCCGTTCCATCGAAGGCAGCTTGCGGCGCCTGGGTACCGACTACGTGGACATTTACCACCTGCATGGCTTCGACGCGCTGACGCCGATCGAAGAAGTGCAGGAGACGCTGAACTCCTTCGTCCGCGAGGGCAAGATCCGCTACATCGCCTGCTCGAACTTCTCCGGCTGGCATCTGATGAAGTCGCTGGCCATCGCCGACCGCTATGGCTGGACCCGCTTTGTGGCCCACCAGGTGCACTACTCGCTCATCGGCCGCGAATACGAATGGGAACTCATGCCGCTCGGTCTGGATCAGAAAGTGGGCGCCCTCGTATGGAGCCCGCTGGGCTGGGGACGTCTGACCGGGAAGCTTCGTCGCGGCCAGCCGCTGCCCACCGTGAGCCGCCTTCACAAAACCGTCGATGCCGCTCCTCCGGTCTCGGATGAGCGCCTCTTTCAAGTGGTCGACGCGCTCGACGCGGTGGCCGCCGAAACCGGCAAAACCGTTCCCCAAGTGGCGCTGAATTGGCTGCTGCAGCGGCCCACCGTTTCGTCGGTAATTTTGGGCGCGCGCAACGAGGAGCAACTGCGGCAGAATTTGGGGGCCGTAGGCTGGAACCTCAGCGCGGATCAGGTCGCTGCGCTCGACAAGGCCAGCGATCTCACCCCCGCCTACCCCTATTGGCATCAGCGCCAGTTCCCCGAGCGCAACCCCTGGCCGGTCTAAGCGCGACCAACGAGCGGATTGCCGGGCGGCATTACCATCGAAACATGCCGCAATTTCCTCCCGGCCAAACGCTGCTCATCGACGCCGATGACACGCTGTGGGAAAACAATATTTATTTCGAGCGCGCCATCGCGGCTTTCATCAGTTATCTCAATCACCATCAGTATTCGCCCGCCGAAGTGCGCCGCGTTCTGAACGCCGTGGAGCGCGAAACCATCCTCGCCCATGGCTACGGCCTTTCCAGTTTCGCGCGCTCGCTGCTCACCTGCTTCGAGCGTCTCAGCCCGGAGCCGGCTACAGAGGAAAAGAAACTCCGGATCCAAAGCTTTGCCCGGTCCATCGCGGAACAGGAAATCGAGTTGCTTCCCGGCGTGCCGCAAGCTCTGGCCGAGCTCGCCGGCCGTCATCGGCTCATTCTCATGACCAAAGGCAATCATGCCGAACAGGCCGACAAGCTTGCCCGCTCTGGACTCGCCGGGCACTTTTCCGCGGTCGAAATCGTGGCGGAAAAGGACCCTCCCACCTATCGCCAGGTCATGGCTCGGTATGAGCTTATGCCGCACAGCAGTTGGATGGTCGGCAACAGCCCCAAAAGCGACATCAATCCCGCACTGGCGGCCGGCCTCCATGCTATTTTTCTTTTTCACAAAGACACCTGGGTGCTCGAGCACGCCACTCTCGCTCCGGCGCCTCCGGGCCAGCATTTGCTCGAGCTCGATTCGTTCGCCAAATTGCGCGAGTTCTTTTAGGGGCCCCCAACCTGCCAGGGCAAACGCATCTTAAACGCTATATGCAGCGGGAGATAGTGGGGATGAGATGGGGACATGGAGAGTCCCCTGAGCTATTTCGCCGAGTTGAAGGACCCGCGGGTGGAGCGGACGCGGGAGCACCTTCTGGAAGAGATACTGCTCATCGCCATCGCCGCGATTCTAAGCGGAGCCAACGGCTGGAATGAAATC
>JASHOC010000136.1 GCA_030041305.1 Acidobacteriaceae bacterium | reverse complement strand
ATTGCAGATTGTCCGTTTTGCTTCGGTTCCAGCGATCGCACACATTCACCATGTGGCGTGGTTCGAGCCACCGGAACCGGTCTACCTGCGGAACAAAGGGGAACTTGGAGTAATAGCCCCAGGACATCACATCCCAAGCCAGAGCTTCGTCGCTCAAGCCCACTTCGGGCTCGAAGGCCAAGGAATGACCCACTTTTTCTGCAGCAAGAGAAAACGCCAGCGGTACTCCGTCCTGAGTGTCGCCATTGATGCCGTCGGCGTCGATCTCTCTCATAAAGTCGGCGATTGCGTCGGGCCATGGCTCGCCAGGATCGCGCGTGCCCTGATCCCACATCATCATGGGAAAAAGAACGCGCACGCCGCGGCGATGAAATTCCTCAACCATCTTCTTAACGCCGTCGACGCCACCCGGCATGGAACGCACCATGTCCTGCTGGTTTCTGTCGTCGATGCCCATATTTGGATAGGTCGCCCAGATCAGGACACTATCGATTCCGCCATAGCGATTTTCCAGGTCGTCGAGATAGCGATCTACGGTGTATTTGCCTTCGACCGTGTTATAAAAATAGCGGTCTTGCACCATCATTTGAGGCTGGATAAAGCTGGCTTGCGCCCAATGGAGGGCAGCTTCGGTATAGCGCTCCGGATCGTATCCGATTCGGATCCTCCGCTCAGCCCGCCAATGGGTCAGGTCTGCAAGCCATTCCCGATGCGTGAACGGGGTACACGGAATATTGGGACCCTCCCATGGCATGCGAATGGTTAAGCAGGGTGGAGAATTCAACAACTGGTCCTGAAAGGAGAATGAAACAAACTGCGAATCCTGGGCCCGTACACCCAGGACTAACTGTGGAGCAAGGATTGAAAGACCTAACACTCGAATCGAAACGCCAAGCACTCTCTTCATGTCGGAATCTCCCAGAATTTGTGTGGAGTCTCAAGCTACTGTTCAAGCGGGTGAAAGACACCACCGGCGCTTTCTTCTCATGAAAGACAAGACTTCCGCCATGGCCGCCATCAAGTGACTTTGTGCCATGCTAGAAATCCAAGCGTAGCGCGAGCTGAACCTCTCTGGCATTTCCGGCGGCAGTGATCAGCCCGAAGGCGGAGGAGGGGCTTGAGGCTTCTGGGCTGTCAAAAGGCGCTCTGTTGAAAAGATTGAAGAAATCAGCGCGAATTTGAACCTTCGAGCTTTCACGGCGTAAGAGGGGAAAATTCTTCACAAGGCTCATGTCGGTATCGAAATACGAAGGGCCGATAAAGCTGTTGCGCCCGCTGTTGCCGAAGGTTCCGTACGTGTAAGGCGGATTGAGAGGCGAAGCGAATGCCGCTGTTTTGAAGTAGCCAGTTCTGGCCCACGAGTCCCGGCTCCCGCATCCTGCACAAGGATTAATACTTGTCAGATCCTCGCGCAGGTTTCCAATATCCCTGCCGGCTCCGAGCCACGGCGCTGGGGCGCCGGTGTCCACGGAGAACGGATATCCGCTGCTATAGCTCACGATCCCCGAGAGCTCCCATCCACCTACTGCCTGGCTCGCAAAACCCAGGTTCTTAAACTTGGGGAGATACCAGACCCCATTTACGCTCAAAATTTGCTTCTGATCGAAGTCAGACCTGGCATATTCGAGCGGATTGGCGGGGTTTTGTTCTGTCCCGCCGTCCGCGTCGGCATAGGAGCCCGTATCCATGGACTTCGCGTATGTGTATGCCGCTTGCAAGGTGTAACCCGCGGAAAGGCGCTTGCGTACGGTGACCTGCAGCGAGTTGTAGTTGGAGGCTCCGATATCGGCTATTCTCGTGATTCCGGCGTAATACTGGGGCAGGAAAGGACGCCGCGACTGCGCGTTTGCGGCATTGCCTCCGGCGGAGTAGGGAGCGGCATTGGCCTGATTCCCAACCCACAACCGGTCTCCCCTGCTTCCCACATAGCCGACCTGCACCATGAAATCCTGCGGAAATTCATGCTGTCCGTTGAGATTGAACTGTTGCGTGTATGCGTTTTTGATATGCGGATCCGGGGCGTAGAACTGCGCCGGAAACGGCCAAACAGGATTCGTTCCGGGATTGAGGAAGGAGTATGGGAATGGATCCGTGTACCCGGTCCCTGCGCAGGGATTGGTGAAGGTATTTGGAGTGAAAGTCAGCTCCGGCTCGAAGGGTGGCGCTTCGATGGTGTTGTCAGTGGTGATCGCTCCGGGTGGGTTATAGAAGATGCCATACCCGCCGCGAATCGCGGTCTTTCCATTGCCGAGTACATCGTAGGCAAATCCAACTCGCGGTGCAAAGTCGGTGGTGTCCATGAACATGACTCCGGGCGGAATTCCCGGATCTCCCGGAAACGTGAGGCCCGGAGGAGCGGTTGGAAATCGAGTCGACTGAAAAGTGGGATCAGTTAGATCAACGGCGGGAGAATCAAGTTTAATTTCCCGCCAGGGCACCAACGCGTCGTACCGCATGCCCAGATCCAGTGTCAGCCGCGACGATAGCTTGTAAATATCCTGACCATAAAATCCCAACTGCACTGTATGGTCGTTGCCATAATAAGGCGTGTACTGACCGAAGCTGATAGCCTTCCCAATGAGATAATCCGCCCAATTTGTTCCCTCAGTCGCTCCGGCGGATCCAGTATAGGAGCCGCTGAAGAACGGATTTCCGGAGGAGTTACAGTCGACCCAATCGATCTCCTCAGCTTCACGAAGGGCCATAGCGCCAAACTCCCACAGGTTCCTTCCCCTCGTCCACGTGAGCTTCGCATCAGCCTGTTTCAGAGCCGTATTCTCATACCACGGATTGCCCGAACCAAACCATGCGTTGACGCCGGCTACCGACACCGCTGGAGATACGTTGTACCCGCCAGTAGAATAGAGGCCGCCCATTTGCGCCAGCGTTACGATTGTTCCTTCTGGCGTGCCGTTCGTCGTTATATTTGTATCCGAGAATCCGAAGTCGCCAATAAGACTCTGGCTGAATATGTGCGTATCCCTGACAGTTGTACCCCAATTGGGTTCCGAGAAGTTGTCGTAAGCAGTAAGTGTGATTTGGGGGGCGTATGGAGTGGGGGATACAGCCGTGTCGTTCATATGGAAGAAACGGACGTACATATCATCGTTGTTTGTTGGGTGGTAATCGCCTCTTACCGTGTATTGGTTGCCGTTGGTAGGAGTTGACACCTGGTATGTAGCCAGCCCGGTGGTCGCTTTAGCAACGGGTATGTAGGTCTGCATGAAAGCCACCGATACAGGGTCCCACTCGCTCTGCGGTATTTGATATGTTCCAGTCGCAGCGTTGTACGGGTAAGGGGCATTGGTGAATGGGTCCCAGAGGGGGTTCGCAGCGGTTCCCGGGAAGGTTCCGGCGCGCTCGGCGGGCGTGTTGTCGGAAAGATTCTCAAGAGTCACCTGGCGAATTCGCAACCCTTCGTAGGTGGCGAAGAAGAAGGCCTTGTTTTTCAGGATTGGTCCGCCGCCGGCAAAGCCAAACTGATTTTGTTTCAACGTCGGTTTTGGCGCAGGAGCTGGCGCGAACCAGTTTCTCGCATCCAGATCGTCGTTACGCAGAAACTCCCACGCAGATCCGTGGAAGATGTTGGTTCCCGCTTTGCTGACGGCTACAAACGCTCCTCCCGATGCATGTCCGTACTCCGGACTGTAGCTATTCGTGAGGTCGGTGAACTCTCCGATCGAGTCAGGATTCGGCAGGTTCACCGGGCGGTTATAGAGCCCTGTTACAAAGATAGCGCCGTCAAGCGAGACTTCACTCCCATTAATGCGGCTTCCGTTCACGCTGAATGTCGGGCCATCACGCTGATTGATGACAACCGTGGGCAGGTTGGCATCCCCTACTCCCGGCACGAGGGTGATGAGTTGCAGTGTATCGCGTGTATTGAGGGGTAGCTGTTCCAGTTGTGTTGTAGAAACCTCTGTGTTGATGCTCGCCGAGGAGGTATTGACCTGCAGCGGATTTTCCGAGACCTGAACAGTTTCAGTCGCGCTCCCTGGTTGCAGAGTCACAACGACGCGAGCTAATTGTCCATTCACAAGAATGATTCCGGACTGAGTGTAAGTCTTGAAGCCCTTCGCGGCGACTTTCAGGATGTACGTGCCGACGGGAAGTGAGGGAATTACGTAATCGCCAGTCGCCGAACTGGTGACGGTGCGGCCCAAACCAGTTCCCGCATTTTGGGCCTCAATTGTTGCATTGGGAATTACCGCCCCGGCCGCGTCAACGACCATGCCGTTTATTTGTGCAGTTGTTGCCTGGGCGCGCGCGGAATTGGCCCAATAACATGTAGCCAATACCATCGACAACCATCCCACGAGTCGGAGCACGGGATACAGCCGGCGACCTGTTGGTGTCATCTTCATGATTCAGCCTCCATTCCGAATGTCGCGAGGTGGCTGCCTCGATACAAGACGGTCTTGGCTATTCGATCACGTGCATATTGATTATTAGACAACCATTGAAGCCACGCACCATACGCATTCGGGATTCCTCCCATTTCGCGCGAGGAACGATCTTGTTCCGCAACGGGATTTCGAGAGCTTTCGCGAATGTTGCCGCAACGTCCTCGGCACAGTAGCGCTATGGGGCGTCCAGTTCAACGATGCGAATTCCCTTGCATGACTCGCCGAACAGCTCAACCGTGGCCTGTCGCTCATCGCCGCCATAAGGATTTTGTGATCAAGTTGAGCAGATTCAGCTCATTAGCCTGAGTTCCGGCTCGAAGGAGATGGCTTTGTGCTCTTGACCGCGGTACGTGCTCGGCTGTTATAAGTTTTCAAGACTATAGTAGATTGGCGAAGCAGCGTGTCCCGAGAGGTCGCGCCGTTTCTTCATCACTACTCAGATTGCCGTAACCCGAAGCCGCCTGTCAGACGGTGGCCGGGTTTACCGGCCCAGATGTGCAGGAACGAATCTGGAACAACTCGAAACCGGCGGCTGTTCCCCTTTTGCTCGCTCGTTTCCAGGCATTGATCGTTGATATGAGTGTGCGATGGCCGCGAATACCATAAGAGCGATTTGCTCATGGGAGACATGCCGATCTTGCCACTGGGATATCCACTCTCGCAAGACACGCCGGATCTAAGGGCTGCAAGCGTTTTCGGATCTGTGTCTTCAGGGTACGATCTCGTGCCCTTTCGGGAAAGCACCGATTTCATTCTCTACCGCGGCCGGCAGCACGGCAACCCATCGCCCATCCTGGTAGTGGAGCTTGCCGCAGAACACCCGTTGCCTCAGAGTCTCAGGCGGTTAGAACACGAATATTCGCTCGCGACCGATCTCGATCCCGCATGGGCGGCCCAGCCTCTGGCGCTCAGTCGTTACGAGGGGCGAACGATCCTCGTACTCAAAGACCCTGGCGGTGAGCCCCTGGACCGGATTCTTGATCGACGCCACGGGCAGCCGCTCGATCTCACCCGGGTCTTGCGCATTGCCATCGGCTTGACGAAAGCACTCGGAGAAGTTCATCGGCGCGGACTCATACACAAGGACATCAAGCCTGAAAATGTGCTCGTCGATGATGTTGACCGGGTGTGGCTCACCGGCTTCGGAGTTGCGTCGCGGCTACCTCGCGAGCGCCAAGTGCCAGCGCCCCCGGAAACTATTTTGGGTACGCTCGCCTACATGTCGCCCGAGCAGACCGGCTTCATGAACCGTTCGGTTGATTCCCGTAGCAATTTTTACTCTCTGGGCGTCACGTTGTACCAGATGCTCACCGGAAATCTGCCGTTTGCCGCCGCTGACCCACTGGAGTGGGTCCACTGTCACATTGCACGCCGACCGACGATACCTCAGGATCGGGCTGCGGTCCCCGAGCCGTTGTTTGCCATTATTACGAAGCTTCTGGCCAAGAACGCCGAAGACCGTTATCAGACCGCACTGGGCGTTGAAGCGGATCTTCAACGGTGCTTCGAGGAGTGGGAATCAAAAGGGTGCATCGAACCGTTCGAGTTGAGGACACACGATGTCCCAGATCGGCTACTGATCCCCGAGAAGCTGTACGGCAGAGCGGCCGAAGTCGAGACCTTACTTGCCGCTTTCGATCGCACTGTTAAAGGCGGTGCACCGGAACTCGTCTTAGTCTCCGGCTACTCCGGAATCGGCAAGTCCTCTGTCGTCAATGAACTGCACAGGGTTCTCGTTCCTCCACGGGGGCTCTTCGCCTCTGGCAAGTTCGATCAGTATAAGCGCGATATTCCTTATTCGACCCTAGTGCAGGCTTTTCAAAGCCTGGTGCGGCCTCTTCTCGGCAAGAGCGACGCCGAACTGGCGATCTGGCGCGATACGATTCTGGATGCGCTGGGTCCAAATGCCCGGCTCATGACCGACCTCATTCCCGAGCTGAAGTTAATCATCGGTGACCCCCCACCGGTCCCTGAGCTCGAGCCGCAGCAGGCACAAAGCCGTTTCCAACTCGTGTTTCATAGATTCATCGGCGTTTTTGCCCGGCAGGAACATCCGCTGGCGCTATTTCTCGATGATCTGCAATGGCTCGATGCTGCGACTCTCGATCTGGTGGAGGATCTGGTGACGCGGCCGGATCTGCAGCACCTGCTGCTGATTGGCGCTTATCGGGACAATGAGCTCGATGTCACGCATCCGCTGACCCGCAAGCTCGATGCGATCCGGCAGACCGGAGCGCTGGTCCAGGAGATCCACCTGGAGCCGCTCGCCAGTGACGACTTCAAGGAGTTGATCGCGGATGCGCTTCGCTCCGATCCGGCCCGCGTCGCGCCGCTGGCCCAACTGGTGCAGGAGAAGACGGTTGGTAACCCGTTCTTCGTTATTCAGTTTCTTTACACTCTCGCCGAAGAAGGCTTGCTCCACCTCGATCATGGTGCCAAGTGCTGGTCATGGGATCTCAATCGCATTCACGCCAAGGGATACACCGATAATGTGGTGGACCTTCTGGTTGGCAGGGTGACCGGGTTGCCGGTTAAAACACGGCAGGCATTGCGGCAACTTGCCTGTCTCGGCAACGTCGCCACGATCACTATGCTTTCCACCGTTCTTGAGGTCCCGGAGGAGGAGGTGCATGCGGCACTTTGGCCGGCGGTCCGTCAGGAGCTGGTCGAGCGACTGGAGGACTCCTATAGATTTATGCACGACCGCGTGCAGGAGGCAGCCTATGGGCTGATCCCTGAAGCGGCACGCGCTGAGGCCCATCTGCGGATCGGCCGTCTGCTGTCGGAGCACACGCCACCGGAAGAGCGTGAGGAACGGGTCTTCGAGACCGTCGGCCATCTCAATCGCGCCGTCGCGCTAATCATTGGACAGGAAGAGCGAGACCAACTTGCCGAACTCAACCTTATCGCCGGCAAGCGCGCCAAGGCCTCCACGGCGTATGCCTCGGCGCTCACCTATCTAATCGCCGGAATGGCGCAGTTGGCCGAGGACAGCTGGGACCGCCGGCGCGAGCTGACCTTTGTGCTCGAACTGAACCTGGCCGAGTGCGAATTCTTGACCGGCCAGGCATCGGCCGCAGAGAAGCGCTTGGCGACGCTGTCGAAGCGCGCCACGACAACGGTTGAACAAGCCATCGTCGTGTGTTTGCGGATGGATGTCTGTACGACCCTTGGTCAGGCCGATTCCGCAGTCAAGATATGTCTCGACTATCTCCGGCAAATCGGTATCGAGTGGTCATCCCATCCGCAAGAGGACGAGGTTCGACGCGAATACGAGCGTGTCTGGTCACTGCTGGGGAGCCGGGCCATCGAGGACCTCATCGATTTGCCCCTTATGGAGGACGCCGCATCCCTCGCGCGGGTCGAGGTTCTGAGTAAGCTCCTGCCGACGGCCGTGTATACGGATGCGAATTTGGTTTCTCTGACGATATGCAAGGCGGTCAGCCTCAGCCTCGAGCATGGCAACTGCGATGCCTCCTGTTTCGCCTATGTTATGTTTGGCAGGTTTGCCGGACGGCACTTCGGGGACTACCAGGCCGGATTCCGTTTCGGACAACTCGGCTATGACCTCGTCGAACGACGGCGTCTCAAACGCTTCGAAGCGCGGACTTATTATGTCTTCGCGATTTTTATCGCGAGCTGGATGAAACACGTACGGGCCACCGGTGATCTGCTGCTCCGTGCGTTCGAGGCGGCAAATCGGAACGGCGACCTCACGCATGCGGCCTACGCGTGCACGAATCTAAACTCTGCCTTTCTCTTCGCCGGCGAGCCGTTGGCGGAGGTGCAACGCGACGCCGAACACGGCCTCGCGTTCGTCACGAAGGCGCACTACGGCGCCATGATTGTCCACGCCGCCACAATACTCGCGCTGATTCGAATGCTCCGCGGCTTGACGCCGAAGTTTAGTTGCTTTGACGACGGGCAGTTCAGTGAGCTTCAGATGGAATGTCATCTGTCCAGCAACCCGGCCCTGGAGATCGTTACATATTGTTACTGGACCCGGATATTGCAGGCGCGCTATCTGGCCGGCAACCATACGTCAGCCATGGACGCCGCATCGAAGGCGAAAGGGCCGGTCTGGACACCATCGTTGTACTTTGAGGAAGCCGAATATCACTTTTATGCCGCGCTGGCCCGTGCGGCCTGCTACTCCGATTCCGGAACGGCCGACGAGCGGAAACAACACCTCGACGCTCTAGCTGCCCATCACAGACAATTGCAGGTCTGGGCGGAGAACTGCCCGGAGAATTTTGAGATCCAATGCAAAATCCTGGCCACCAACCTGCAATGGATATTCCGAACCGACAAAGCAGAAGTCGCGGCCCAACTCAATGAGAAATTCCTTTAACCTGTTTAAAAGAGCGCGATGCAGATCGAGTTCCGCGTGGATCTCAGGCAGGCCGAGAAATTCGAGAGTGTAGGCGTCCTTGAAAATGCCGATCGCCTCGGGGTGACTTTTTCTCACCGCTGGTGAGACTTTTGGTGGGCTCAGGACTGTGCGCTCGAAGAGCGCGGCATCCAATTGGCGTTCCAACTCGCGTTTGCTCCACCGCTCTTTAATCGCGAGCCGCAGATAGAATTCGCGTTCCTCGCGCCGTTTGCTCTGTCCGAGAATGATGAGGTGATGCGACCACGGCAGTTGTCTCACCAGTGGCGAGACAATTGATTCATCTCGGTAGGTGTCGTAGAACTGTTTCATTCGGAACAGGTTGGCTCGACTGAAGCCGCGAATGCCGGGCTGGGTTCTGGCGATATATTGGGCCAGCCTGTCAACCGTCCCATCGCCCCATTCCGCCGCCTCGATCTTGCGGCTGATGATCTCGCCAATTCTCCAATAGAGATCGATCAACGCGGTATTGACATCCCGGAAGGCTTTCTCGCGCGAGGCAACGATCAAACTGACG
>JASHOC010000135.1 GCA_030041305.1 Acidobacteriaceae bacterium | reverse complement strand
GCGATTGAGCTGCGCACGATATGCGTCGGCGTACGAATTCACAAACGCTTCAATCCTGCGGGCTGCGTGGTCGCTCCACTGGCGAAGCGCTAAACCATAGCGGTGCAGCTCGCCTTTAAAGGATTCCCCCAAGACCTCATGGAGACTTCGCCGAGCGATTGCTATGGCCGCACGGCGGCCGAACCAACTCCAACGCGTCGCACCGATCGAATTTTGAATAGAAGCAGTCTCAAATCGCGGCGCATCGCGCAACAGGAGATCTGCCTCCTCCTGGGAAGGCATGTCGGATCGCGCCATTTCTATTGCGATCTCTCTTAGACCATCAATCGCACCGCGTAACGCTCCGCGGGTCCTGCCCAGCGCTTGGTCAACGTGCTTTTGGATAAGGTCAGTCGTCCATTCGGTGAGGGCAGAAGGTTCGATATGTCTGCTTGCGCCAGAACAGATGCGAATGGCCGCCACCTCTGCCAGCTCGGTAATAATAGCCTCCGGGCTTTCCCCAAGCTCAAGAAACCTGTGATCTAAATGCGTTCCTTGCTCACCGATTTCGCCGCTTATGTATCTCAGCTTGGCTTCAATCTCTTTTCCGTCGCTCGATGGGAGCGAGTCGCGTTGCCCTCGCTGGACAGAGGTTTCGAGCGCAGCAATCACCGACTCACGCAGCGCTCCAATTTTTCGCGCAGCAGACGCCTGACGCAGACTGCGCGCCTCGTGGAAGCGAGGAAGCAGCTCATGCTCTAACAGTCGATCCAACAGGGCGGAATGGTTCGGGAGTGCGCTCACGGGGTGAACATGCACCTTAAGAACCAACTCGTTCCGAACTTGCATTTCGATGTAATGACTAACTCGGTCGACGTCCGGCTCGCGGAGGAGATCAGCCTTGCTGAGTAGGACAATTGCTGGAATTCCGCCTTCATAGAGAAGACGCAGAGTCCCAAGGTCCTCATCGTTCAAGGTGGAGCCGGCGTCAATCAGCAAAACTGCGAGGTCGCATGCCGGAAGGTAGGCCATTGTTTCCGCGGCGCCCCGCCGTGCGAGGGAACCGAGTCCGGGCGTATCCACAAGGACGATGCCCTGGCTCAAGCGAGGCGAGGGGATCTCGACCACAGCGCGCATCACGTTGCGCTGATTGCCCGGATTGCCGTCTTCGCTCACGAGCTGGCGGAACTCATCGATCGATACTTCCTCATGGCGGCCGCTTGCAAAGGCGATCTCTGCGCGAAGTAATGAGCCATAGCGAAGCCGCGTTGGCACCGCGGTGATCGGGTTGACTCCAACCGGCAAAACGTCCGTGTCCAGGAGTGCATTCAGCAACGAAGACTTTCCGCTGCTGACACGCCCGAACAAAGCCACTTCAAGGTTGTTGTCTTCGAGTCGCGACGTGAGCGAGGCGATGCGCGAGCGGAATTCGACCAGGCCGTGACGTGTGACGACCTTCTCGATCATCTGTAAAAGTCTGACGTCGTGGCCGGTGCGTTCCAGTCTTTTCAGGCGGGGTTCGAGATTGGTTCCCAGTTCCTGGCGCAGGTAGCGTTCCATGCTTTGCGCAACGGAACGAAGCTCGTGGACCACGCCGTTGAGCTCCGCGGCTACGTCTTCCGGGACGGCACCGGAACCACGCATGTAGCTAGGCTTCAGCTCTTCAATCGCGATGTCAACAAATGCAAGGTGTGTGAGCGCGGCTCGCGTCGCCGGGATTTCGGGTGGATCGGGCACAATGTTCTGCCAGGCGAGAGCACGGAGGAGCTGTTCACGAATACGGCGGATATGGTCTTCCACGACGCGCGTCTGCGCCGGAGTCACATCGACAACGTGCCGGGGAAACGGTGACGTCGACGCGGTCTCATGGAGAATCTCTTCTACTTCGCACAACAGCTTGTCGATGTAGGAGCACGTTACGGCAAGGCGCCGGCGCTGGGCCTCGTTAAGTTCGCCGTGTTGTTGCGACTCCGTAGGCATCATTCGAATCTCGGGCATGACTCCTCCAAGCCTTCCGCTTTGAGGAGTCATCTGCCCACAAGAGCGATTACGGTGAACTCCAACACCGGTTTTGCGCTGGCTAAGCCCTTACCGGCTTCTTCCAGTGGTCATAGATACTCGCGCCGGCATAGCGAGCCTTGCTGCCCAGTTCGCGCTCGATTTCAAGAAGCCGGTTGTACTTTGCGATCCGTTCCCCGCGGCATGCCGAGCCCGTCTTAATTTGGCCCATCCCTGCGGCAACCGCCAGATCGGCAATGCTAGTATCGTCGGTTTCTCCGGAGCGATGAGAGATGACAGCGCCGTAGCCGTGATCCCGTGCCATCTGGATGCATTCAAGCGTCTCGGTCACCGTGCCAATCTGGTTTAACTTGATCAAAATCGCGTTTGCAATGCCGTCCTTGATCCCTTGGCGGAAGAGCCCCGGGTTCGTGACGAAGTTGTCGTCGCCGACAAGTTGGATCTGATTACCGAGCTCTTTCGTGATCTGCGTCCATCCGGCGTGATCGTCCTCGGCCACGCCGTCTTCGATCGACCAGATCTCGGGGTATTTCTTGAGCCAGCTCTTCCAGAGAGCGACCATCTCCGCCGGAGTCTTCTTGCTTTTGTCCGATTTCGCGAAGATGTAATTGCCCTCGTCGAAGAACTCGCTGGCCGCGGGATCGAGCATGATGACGATGTCCTTGCCCGGTTTGTAGCCTCCCTTCTGAATCGCTTCGAGAATCAACTCGACAGGCTCCTCATTGGATTTCAATTGCGGGGCAAATCCACCTTCATCCCCGACTCCGGTGCTATAGCCTTTCTTGTGCAGTACCGACTGCAGCGCGTGGAAGGTCTCGGCGGATGCCCGCAACGCTTCGCTGAAGGACGGGAGACCGACCGGCGAAATCATGAACTCCTGAAAATCGACGTTGCTGTCGGCGTGCTTGCCGCCGTTCAGTACATTCAGTCCAGGCGTCGGGAGGAGATTTGCTGGGTTATCGACCATGGTTGCGTAGAGCGGGAGGCCATGATCTTTCGCGGCGGCATGAGCCACTGCCAGCGATACGCCCAGAATCGCGTTCGCTCCGAGCCGGCCTTTGTTAGGTGTCCCATCGAGATCGCAGAGTCGCTTGTCGAGCCCTTTCTGATCATTGGCATCGAACCCGCGGACCGCGCTTTGAATTTCTCCCTCCACATAGCCTCGTGCCTTCAGCACGCCCTTTCCGCCATAGCGGGCCTTGTCGCCGTCGCGAAGTTCTACCGCTTCGCGTTTGCCGGTTGAAGCGCCGGAAGGCACCTTGGCTGTCGCCGTGACACCGTTTGCCAGGGTCACTGCCACGGACAATGTTGGATTTCCACGGCTGTCGAGGATTTCAAGTGCTTGAAGTTTCGCAATTTCAGACATGATGATTCCGCTTTCCCGGCCCCTAGGCCGTTGGTTGTAATAGGCTCATTCCGCCAATGATGAACGGTACGACAATGCTCCAATCCGCAATTGCGCATCGTCGAGTCTTGCTGTTCGGTCGCGATGTGGTTTCTGTAGTGGAAAGAAACTGAGTTTGGTCTTTGCTGATTTGCAACTCTCGTATGCCAGAAAGAGCACCGATGATCCGCCGCGCGCCAGGGCTTGGCGCGGTTTCCTTGAGAGCAGTTGAAGCCCTCAAACCCATCGCGGGCCTTTTTACGATGAATGTCAATCCCACCCACAAAAAAGCTGAGAAGGCCCATGCGTTTGCCATGGAACCATGCTCCTTAAGTTGTGTTCAGGGATCGCTGCCGGGACACGACTCCACCACAGGATTCCCTGTCAGGAGTCATCATCTGTCCGGCCTATTGGATGGGACAGCGGTTAAAGGTGAACTCCCTCACCTCAACGTTGATTAAATCGTAGGATTTCAGTCCTCTAAAGTCAAGTGATCACAGACACACGAGTCGCCGTCACACGTTTCCGAATGACTGCGTTTAGTGGCTGCGATGGACGCGCAGCCGACCACCTGGACGTAGGATGGCCATGTTGGACACATGAGCTGCGCAAATCGGTTAGGCGTACCATCACCTCGCGCAGCACGAGTGGATGTCGCAGCGCAGACCAGCCGGGCGTCTAGCGAGTCCGCAGCTCAGATTTCGCGGAGAATGACAGAGAGTACGGGTACCAACCGGGGACCACTTCAGAAGCTGAAGGAGCTTGAGCCGAGAGATGGGTCTCTGGAAGTGTTTGACGGGAGTGAATTTATCTTGATCGTTTTCATCCATTCATCCTGTCTTGTGTCGAGAGGCTTTGGGGCGCATTCCGTAGGAACCAAGGGGAAAGCAGCATGTCTGAACGAAGGCTTCAGCAGGGATTCCGTGAAGGTTTTGCTCCATGCGGACCGCTCGGGGACCAGTTTTGGTGAATTTTGGATCTGCTGCGATGTGTTCCGATGCACTTCGCTGTGCTGGAGTACGCTCCAGCGGCGGTTTATGGGCCATCTTTCACGGCGATAACACGGGTTCAAATCCCGTCGGGGACGCCAATCAATTCAATAAGTTAGAGGAAGCGGCGAGATCGCTACTGTTTGCCGGTGACTCTGTGGTGACTAACTGAGGTTCACCGGCCACGTTCGCGGGGAGCACTTCGCGCATCATTATGCCGTCCAGCTTGCCCATTGATACCGCCATGTAGTCGGGTGACAGATGCGCATACCGCTGCGTCATGCGCGGCGTCTTGTGGCCAAGTATCTGGCCCACTGCGTACAGGCTCGCCCCTTCCATGACCATCCACGATGCCGCCGTGTGGCGCAAGGTGTGAAAGCTGGCATCGTGGATGCCTAGGCGCTCAAAGACGCGCTTGGTATAGACAGAGAGAAACGCGGCGTCCACACCCGCAAAGACAGGATCGCCCGGAGCGCCTTGCGGCAGAGAGCAGAGCACAGCGAGAGCAGATTCCCGTAAAGGCAGGATGCGCAGGTTCCCGTTCTTGGTTTCGCGCAGGTAGAGCCGCCGATTCTTTTGGTCCACGTCCATCCACCTAAGTGCCAGCATCTCCCCGCGCCGCACTCCTGTGCAGGCAGCAAAAGCCATCGGCGCGCGGAGCCAATCGGGAGCGGATTCGAGCGCAGCCTTCAGTTCACCCGGAGTGAGATAGCGCGTCTTTCCGGGCGGCAGTTTCGGGAGCCGCGCACCAGCCGCCGGGTTTTGATTCAGCTTCTCCCGCTCGACGGCGAGCTTGAGGCAATGTTTGAGCACGCTCATTTCCTTTGCCACGGTTCCGGGTTTGACTGTCTCCGACCGCTTTTCGATGTACTCGGCAACCGTGCGCTTGGTAATGTCTTTGGCCCGCTCCGGGAGATGCGCCTTGAGCGTGTCCAGGATGCCGCCCAGTCGTGCATACGTCGTGGAGCGAATGCAGGGCTTCTGGTGTCGCTTGTATCGATCGGACAGGGGTTCCAAGGTGATGTCGCTGGCGGGCCGGACTCCGGTCCTGCGCGTCTTTTCCTCTTTCGCCTTAATCAAGCCCAAGGCATCCATCGCTTGCTGCCGTGTGTGCGTTTCCAATCGGCGGCGCTGGCGGATTCCAGTCGCGTCAATGTAGCAACCCCACCAGCCGCGCCGATCCGCCCGGTAATACACTCCATCCCTTGCCTTAGCTCTTGGCATGATTCCTCCGTCTCACTTCCGCTTCGATTTCGTCTGTGTGCCGTGTTATCCAGTTCTTTGCGATGTGACTCCAAACGCCCGGCATCCGTTTGTTGACCTTCCACGCAACCCACTCCGCGCGCTCCCCGTAACTGTGCGGCTGATTCGGTTTCCACTCTTCCCACACATCCGCAGCCCACCGAATCATCTGGTTGGCTCGGCTGTCCCGGCTCTTGCCGGTTCGCCTTGCGCTGCCTTTGCCCTTGCACTTTGCGCAGTACGAGCCGTTAAGTATTGGCGTGTCTTTCTTTGGCGTTCGCACACGCGGGAAGTAAACCCCGCATCCGTCGCAGCGGAACAACCGTCTGCAAGCTGGCGAGTCCAGCAATTGCAAAAACATCGCTGTGGCCGCGTCGAAGGCAAAGGGCGTAATTTCGCGCATGAATTGTGCACTTGGAGATTCCCTATCTTCCAACTGCGAGAGCATTGACTCGATAGCTTCCTTTGCAAGCAAGGGAAGTCGCTTCCGTTTGTCCCAGACATGAGGGAACAAAACGATACATGGGCCTTCTTTCGCAATTTGCAGCATCGGCGGATTTCTAGCCACGAAGTCCTGAAGGAATAGCGGCCAGTACGTTCGCTTCCAAGGCTGCTCCTCTTCCTCAGTCTTGGCGGAGTTAATCCAGGCATCCACCATCGCGCGCAATGACGTGGTGAATGCCAAACGCGCATACGGGGCATTTTCGCCCGCGATACCATCGGCCTTGCCGGTGAGCAGAGCGTTCACAAGCGGCTGCGGAAAACGGCCGTTCAGCGCCCGCAGTATATCCTCAGCCGCACCGCTCTTACTTCGCTTTTCACCGACGAACCCATAGACTCTCATTGCTTGCACCTTAGCTACAAAAACATGATGCGCCTAATTCATGCACAACGCAACATCTTTCGCAACATTCTTCCGAATACCTGCACGAATATGCTTTTAGCGCCGCACACGCGGCTAGGGAGCAAAGAAATGCAAAAGCAAAACGACGCCGAATCTAAGCGAGCCACGACGGTGCGACTCTTGGGCGTGGACAAGGCGGAAGCAATCTACGGGGTAAGCCGTTGGACGCTCAGGCGGTGGGCATACGACGGGAGAATCGCCAGCACCAAACTCGGCAAGAGATTGCTGATTCCGGTTGCGGAACTAGAAAGGCTCGTAACAGAGGGCACCCGGCCCGCATTGGTGCGTCAGTAATGGCGTCCCCGATGCTGCGCTGGGATCAAATCGGGAGTGAGCCGACTACGCCGGACGGCTGGCCGAAACCGGAACCACCGAAAGATAGGCAGCAAGATATTGCTGGGGTTGAGGACATGCGCAAGGGCGATTGGCCCGCGCTGCCGGAGGCTGCACTCTACGGCTTGGCTGGTGACGTGGTGCGAACCGTAGAGCCGCACTCCGACGCAGACCCGGCAGCGATCCTCGTTCAAATGCTTACCGCAGCCGGAAACCTCCTTGGGCCAGGGTTGCACTGTACGGTCGAGTCCACGCGCCACGCATTAACGCTCTATCCCGTACTCGTGGGCGAAACCAGCAAGGCGCGCAAGGGAACCTCTTGGGGGCATGTCGAGCGGATGTGCGCGAATGTGGATGCATTGTGGGCAAAGGAGCGCGTGACCACGGGCTTGAGCAGCGCAGAGGGTCTCATCTGCGAGGTTCGGGACGATGCGGACCCGCCGTGTGACCGGCGCTTGCTGATTGTGCAATCAGAATATGCGAGCGTCCTCCGTGTGATGACCCGCGAAGGAAATACGC
Organism: Acidobacteriaceae bacterium; assembly: GCA_030041305.1. GTDB lineage: Bacteria > Acidobacteriota > Terriglobia > Terriglobales > Acidobacteriaceae > Telmatobacter. The sequence continues at coordinate 1,688 of JASHOC010000135.1, read as the reverse complement.
TTTCTCCGCTGCTGCGGGCAGCCTGGGGCAGTGGCAACTTGCGCACTGCCGCGAACTGGTGCTGCCCTGCCGTGCCCTGCCCAGTCAGCGGTACCGTCCGTCTCCTGAACCGCACTCCAAACAACACACCCAGCCATTCCTGAACGTGTGGCTCGATTTGCTTCTTCAGCGCCGTCGTATCTGCCATCGCATTCACTCCGTTCACGGCGAATTATACAAACGTGCAGGAGCAAAGTACCGACGATTGTTTTTTGGGGTCACAGCGCTAGTACTACTGTGTTATAAACATGATTCCCCCTTGCAGATATATCTGCGCTTGGGCAACGAGATCGCTGTAGGTTGTGGTCATGAACGCCACCTCCAGAACCTCAGCGTCTCGCCAGCAGCGTCTGGTCGCATATCTGGGCAGGCTGGCTGAGGCCGCCGGGCACGCCGACCGCGCGGTTCCGCTCACGCTGTACTGCACCGGGCTGCTTCTGCCTGGGGAGCGCAAATCGGTCGAGCCGATGGCCGCGCGTCTGGCTCCGGATAACGTGCGGCGCATGCACCAGTCGCTCCATCATGTGTTGGCCGCTGCCCCGTGGAGCGATAAAGCCGTGCTGGAGCGGGTGCGCAACACCGTGCTCCCGGCCATGACCAGGAGCGGTCCGGTCGTGGCCTGGATCGTCGCATTGCTGTCCAAAACAGCTTGATAGCTTCGGCTGGGTGAAGTCTGGGCGTTGGGGCTGATCCCCGGTACTCTGGAGTGGGTTCCGTTGGAAGAACCACTTTCGGAGAAGAGAGGATCAGCCGTGAGTCAAGTATGTAGCGTGTTTTCGCAGCTATTGCAACTGTTCTCGCGCGGGGAGTTTGCCCGTGCGGTGAAGGAGCATAGGGCTGAACGCAAAGCCAAGGGATTCACCTGCTGGGGGCAATTCGTGTCCATGCTGTTTTGTCAGGTGGCGCAAATGAAATCGCTGCGCGAGGTTTGCCTGGGTTTGGCCTGCTGCGAAGCGCCGCTGAAGCACCTGGGACTGAGCGAGACGCCGAACAAGTCGACGCTGGCCTATGCCAACCGGCACCGGCCGTCTGAACTCTACCAGACGGTATTCGAGCGACTGCTCGGCAAATGCCGGGCGGAGGCGGCGGTGCGCAGCGGGCCGAAGAAGTTCCGCTTCAAGAACAAGCTGGTGAGCCTGGCCTGTCTCCATCAGCAGCCCGGCGATGCGATTCTTCATCTGCGCCGCCTGCCGCTGCACCAGGTTGCGATAACGCAGGACGCGGCGCCGGTCGCGGACCGCCGTCGAAGCCATATGGCAATCGGGCAGAAAGTCGCACCGCAGGCAGTCGGCGATCTTGGCGGCATCGATGCGATCATTCTTCCGCTTGGCCGCGGCAATAGCCCGCAGCATCAGCGGATGCGCCACTTCCACCTTCTCGGCGTGAGGAAGCAGATGATCGTAAATCCAGCCCGTAAAGATCGTCGCTTCCATGGCGATCATCCGGGGTTGTGGTAGAGTTCTGATCCATGCATCCAGTTGGCGCCGGCTCGAACCCAGCTTGCCTTCCTGCAGCACACAACCGGCCGCGTCCTTCACGCAAAAGCTGATCGTCTTCTTGTGCACATCCAGTCCGATGTAATACATAGTCTCTGAGGAGCCTCCAAGGTTGAACTCTGAATCAGCATGCCCGCTGAGTTCAGCTCTTTG
>JASHOC010000017.1 GCA_030041305.1 Acidobacteriaceae bacterium | reverse complement strand
CCACCGATTACGGCGCCAAAGCCCTGGCCAAGGCCACCGACCAGGTCAAGGACATGCCCTGGCTGACCGTTGGCGTCCAGGGCGCCGAGTACGGCGCACTGAAGTGGAACGACGGCGATAAGTTCCCCAAGCTCGGCGACCGGCTCGAGATTTACTGCACCAACCTCGACCAGAGCACTAACGCTTTCGACCGTTACTTTGTCGCCCAGAACGACCAGATCGTCGACGTGTGGCCCATCATGGGCCGCGCTGGCGCGGCGCAGCGCTAAACAAAACGGCCCACGCTCGCTGACTCAGGGGCGTGTGGCCCGCTCTCTAACCAGGACGAAAATTTGGGGATCGGTGCGCGGACACTCCATCCAGCCTTCGATTGGGTGGGATGGTTCTCGTCCACGTCACGGGCATCACGGATGCCGCGCGTCGACTTTCTCGCCATGCCCTGCGCTCGTCCGTTCCTAGCGGCGGGCGCAGGACCTGCGGCTCCTCACCTTCAGCTCCCGCCCTGTGATGCTGAACCAACCCGGCGTAATCCCCAGCCAAGAACGGCCGGGCCCGACGCCCACTGAGACGAACAGATTGGGTAAGAGCGCCCCCGCCGCAGTCGGCCCGCGGGTGATAGTGTAGTCCACTATAGTCGCTCGCGATCCTAGGGTTTTTCCGAGTGGTGGACGGCCTCTGAATTTCTTATCGTGGATTCCAACGGACAATCGGTCCAAATTCCGCGGTAGGAGAGCCGCAATGAACGACCATGCGATTCAGACCTTGCTCGTCGAACCGCGCGTGCGCGTCTTTCTCCCCCTACCATCAAATGCCGGCTTGGCGCTGACCCTGTTTGAGACGCGTGAGGCGATCAAGCGGACATACGAATTGATTCATAGGAGCGATAGGCTCATCGCATCCCTTTCGACGGTTCTGTGTCGGCAATTTCCCGCCAAGGCTGAATGGACCGCCAATGCTGGCGTGTTTTTTCCTTCCCCTTGCAGCACTTCTCCTTTTGCCGAACACCGAAGTCAGGAACTCAACGGTCGATTCCATCAAAGAATCGCCATCTTCGATTGGGGCTGCAACGGCTACACGTGATGGAGAAGTGCTCTACGCTCTGCCAATCCTCGCCAAGCGCGCCCGCCTTCAAAAAAACTGAAACCCGACACATCGACCCCGGTTTTCCCGTAGGGTCTGCACTGGATCTCCTTCAGTTGCTATCGCGGCTCACCCGGGCGGGACCAACTTGCTTGGAGTTGAGGCCCCCGCCGGAGCTTTTTCGGCATAACGTAAGAGCATTTTGCGTGCGAATAATCCTTGCATCGGGAGAAAACCGCAGTCTCAGCTTTGCAGCAACTCGCGCTATGCTCAACCGCATCTTTTCGCCAAGGAGGATGACAACGATGAAAATCAATTGCATTTCTTTGCCTGGTGCGCGAGGCGCGCCGTCGTTTAGCTTGATGCAGGGTCCGGGCCAGTTTGGTTTCCTGCCGATGATCTTTTGTCTGGCGCTTTTATGGCCGTTCGGAGGTAATATAGCGGTTCTCCAATTGGTGTAGAGCAGAACCTCGAACGTTGAGTGGCGTTTTTCCCAAGAAAACGCCACCTGGCACGCCCCTCAAAACTCCACGGGAATTGGAGAACCGCCGTAACGCCGTCGGAAAATGTGTATGTGGTATGGATCGAACCGCCAGGCCAAAAGCCCAAAAACCTTGGCCAGCTCCAGGTGGACACCAATGAGAAGGCAGAGCTGAAGACGAAGACGCCCTACAAGCGGTTTGAAGTGTTCATCACCGCTGAAGGGGGTGCTCAGGTCGAGGCGCCGCACGGTGCTCCGGTGCTCTCGGCAAACGTTTCGCGCGGCTAGCGGAAGCCACAGGACGTTGGCTGGCCTTGGGGCGCGCTCGGGCGATGTCTTCTATGTCGTCTCCGCTCGCGCCACTTCTTTCCTCGCGCTCGCTTCGACCGTCCCATCTTCTTCCATTTGCTCTCTCGTTCATGAACGTCAGGTTTGCTCCCGGCGGCTCACCACCCATCGCCGGGAACTTAGTTCCGGATGCGCAGCCGCGGCTCTGCGCCAATGCGCTCGGTGGCGCGAAATGACTGCCAGCCGCACCGCAAGCGAAATGGCCGCGCCCACCAGCGTGCAAAACGCGCGCCGCTGGGCAATCTCCGGTCCGGGAACTTCGTTCAGCGCGAGCAAAAACACGATATACCCCGTGATGCACGTCGAAAAAAGGGCGTAGTTTACGTTCAGCAGTCCATACGATAGCCACGCAAACAGCGCCGTACACGCCGCCAGAACCGCCGGCGTTGCGTGGATGTGCGCCAGTCCGAAGCTCACCAGCACCGCTCCGCATATCGTCCCCAGCGCCCGCGCAATTGCCCGGCTCACCGTATCCGTCACCGCCGGTTTCAGCACCAACAGCGCCGTCATCGGAATCCAATACCCGCTCGGATAATGCAATCGGCGGTACACTTCAGTTCCGGCGGCCACGGTAGCCGCCAGCCGCAGTGAATACGGAATCGCGGAGTTCACAAACCTGCGCTGCCACAACGACTGCGCCGTCTCCAGCAGCGCGGCGCGCAGAGCCTGCTGTTCTTCGCGCAGATAGCGCTCCAACTCGAATACCCGCTTCCGCAGCTCCCCGAACATTTTGAGCAGCGCCGCTGAGAGCGCCAGTTGCACGATTCCTCCGGCCAGCAACAGCAAACCCCGCGCCGCCGCGGCCTTCAGCGGCGCCGGAAACGCCGACGCCACCAGGAAGGTAATCACGCACTGCTGGCCCACCCAGCCATATCCGCCGGGTCGCGCCGTCAACATCCCATAGCCAAATCCCCACAGCGCCGCCGTAAACACCAGCAGCAGGTTCTCGTGCCCAATCAGCACGCCCACAAACCCTGAAAACGCCATCCCCATGGCGACAAAAATCATGGGCAGCAAACGCGATTTGTCGATGCAGTGCTTGTGGCCGAAGCCGGTGTTCATTGCCCCGCCGGCCGCTATCAGTCCCGCCGCCGGGTGCCCGATGGCCACGCCCACGGCCAGGCAAATCGCCACGGGCAGGGTCAAAATCAGGTCTGCGCGCAAACTCTGGTTCTGCCACTGGAACACCGCGCTATCGGCAAAGAATCGCTTCAGCCGCCTCGGCGCGGAAGTGCGCGCAGTCGACATACCCCCTTAGGATGCCATCTGCTCGGCTGTACCCGCGAGCGCAAAGTTCGAGAAGGTCGCACCGGATTGGCCTGCTTGTCTCGGCCTTTACGGCCTGCTGAAGCGCCTCAGATCAACAAGACGCGAAGGCGAGAATGGCAGTGTGCCTGGAACTGCTCACGAGACTTCTCGCGGAACAATTGGGTGGAGTCCGGAATCGCTGCGTCACGGCTGCTTCAGATCGTTCGCCGAACTCCTGCGAACCGTGAAATCGAGATGCATCGATCGCCGGTCCCACTCATGACCTCAACTCAAGCGATTGATCGAGATCGCCATGCAGGAGTAAGCGCGGCTTCCTGAGTTCGCCATCGTTCAAACTCCGCGATGAAGCCGGCGCGGCAAAGATCCCTTTATTTTCCCCTTACGCTTTCATTACCGCCACCTTAGCGGTTTCCCTGTCTACTTCTATTTAGACCCCGGAGGGAATCAGCCCCTGCGGACCAGGATCGGTTTCATACTCATGTCGACTCGTCTGCTTCCACGCCGTCTGCTCACCTCCGGCTTGCTCTTTTTCGGATTCGCCGCTCTCGCAGCGCCCGGCCAAAATGGGCCGCTGCCCGATCCCGCACCCGCTCCAGTCTCAACCACGCTGCCCGGCGCCCCGCATCCTGCTGGCGGGTTCTTCGCGCGTCTGGCCCACGCCTACGCCGACGACTGGAAAGGCGCTGCTTCGTCCGGTCCGGCTCCCACCCGTCGCGGCACACCCGCTCCCATCAATTCTCCCCCTTTTCCCGGCGCCGACTGGCCTCTCGGCGGCACCGTCGAAATTGGCGCCCCCGACTACAACACCTACATGCTGATGGAAGCCTTCAACGAAAACCGCACGCGCACTAAGGTCTACGGCTGGGTCGACACCGGCGGCAACGCCAGCACCTCCGATAAAGGCAAATACGCCAACGGCGAAACGGCGTACGACGTGATCCCCAATACCATCCAGCTCGACCAGGCTGCGCTTTACATCGAGCGCCTGCCCGATACCGTGCAGACCGATCATTTCGACTGGGGTTATCGCTTCGCCGGCATCTACGGCCTCGACTACCGCTACACCACGGCTCTGGGCATCTTCAGCCAGCAGCTCTTAGGTCATGGCAGCGGCAAAACCTATGGTTTCGACCCCGTAATGTATTACTTCGATTTTTATGTCCCCGGCGTGCGCCAGGGCATGAATATCCGCGTTGGACGCTATATCTCACTGCCCGATATCGAGGCCCAGCTCGCGCCCAATAACTACACCTATAGCCATTCCATCACCTACACCTACGACTGCTACACCCAGCACGGCATCAACACCACGGTCAAAGCCAGCGACCGCTGGACCCTCCAGGCCGGCGTCTCCGCAGGATGCGAGTCCGCTCCATGGATTTCCAACGCCAAACTCACTGGCAATCTTTGCGCGGCTTACTCCTGGAGCGACGGCGGCGACAATCTCTACGCCTGCGCTAACTCCCTCAACTCCGGCAAGTACGCCTACAACAATCTCGAGGCCTACTACCTCACCTGGTATCACAACATCAACGCCGCGTGGCACACCGATACGGAAACCTGGTACCAGTGGGAAAGCGACGTTCCCAACCTTTGTTATGGCCTCGATCCCTGCATCAGCTACGGTTCCAACGCGAACGTCGGAGCCAACGCCGGAGAGATCGTCTCACCGTCGCTGCTCAACGGCGCCAACGGAGCCCAATGCGCTCCCGGGCAAACCCACTGCTATGCCCCCGAGGTCGCCATCGTCAACTACATCGAGCATGCGTTCCGTCATAACACCGCTTCGCTCAACATTCGCAATGAGTATGTCAACGATTTCGCCGGCCAGCGTACCGGCACAAAGACGGCCTACTCCGAGCACATGGTCGGCTTCGACTTCTGGGAAGGCAGCACCGTCACCTTCCGTCCCGAATTGCGCTACGACCACTCCTACAACAAACCCGCCTACGACGCGCCCTCCATCAACGGAATCAGCGGCGCGCCCACCAAGACGAGTCAGCTCACCCTCGCCGGCGACCTCATCTGGCACTTCTAATCCCGCCGCCGCAGGGTGGTCCTGGGGTTCTGGACGCCAAGCCCGATAGCCGAATCAGAGCGCACCCGGCCGCGTCAGGATGATTTTCATCTCGTCTTGCACGCGGAATATGGTATCCTCCCTGCCAGAGTTCCCCCTATAACACTTCTCCTTCTGCTGTCTACCGAAGCCGGGAACTTAGGTGGCGATTCCATCAAAGAATCGCCACCTTCGAAATAAACTGCAACGGCTACATTTGAAGGAGAAGTGCTCTAGGTTTCCAGCTCTCGCTGCCCATCTCAATCCTGGAGCGCACTGTATGAAATGGCGTTCTCTGGCTCCGGCCTTTGTGCTTCTGTTGTCGTATCCGGCGGTGCACGCGCAATCGCTGGATGCGCCTGGCGCCGTCAAGGCGGCCATTGAGGCGAAGTATCATGTCACCCAGGCGACGGCCGACTATAGTGACATCGTCACCGCCGGCGACGTGATCACGCTTTTGAAATCCGGCCTCGTCATGTACGACGCAACCAAGTCGGCCTCGCGCACCGGCGTCGTCTCCTATCACGACGGCAAGCTCAACGCCGGCGGCATGACCAGGATGATGCTCGCCGGCTCCGGCCCCAACGCCGCGGTGCAAGTGCGCCAATTTGTTTCCGGCGAAAAATGCTGGCTGGTGGCTGTCACCATCAAAAACGACGGCGTGTACCTGTCCTTTTTGAGCGATCCCATCAACGATGTGCGTTACATGGGATCGATCAAGTTTCCCGTGGATAAGAAGCAGTCCATGCCGGGGCCGGATGTCATGCTCTCTCAGATTGCTGAAGTCATCTCCGTGGCGTCCCAGCCGCAACAGAATGCGCAGCAGGCGCCGCAGCCGAATGGCCCCGCTCCGCCGCCGCAACCGGCGCCCGCAGCGTCCTTCGCACCCGTGGCCCCGCCTCCTGCGCCCTCCGACCAGCCACCCCCACCCCCGCCCACCATTTCCCTCGGCCAAACACGCGACCAGGTGCTGGCCAGCTTCGGCCAGCCGCAACGCATCGTCAACCTCGGAACCAAAGAAATCGATTTCTACAAGGACATGAAAGTCACCTACGTGCATGACAAGGTCACGGATGTCCAGTAGACTCCGCCCCCGGATGGCCCCACCCCGACTTTGGGAAGCGAGCACCGCCACGAAATCGGGCGCCCTATCCTTCACGTACTTTGCGATGGGTGGGATAGGCCGCTGCCTTATGCCCCGCCGGTTGCCCCACCCTCGCCCCGCCTTTGTCTTTGCGGCTAGGGTGGGATATCTATAGCTCTTTAGTCCTTCGGTGACCATGTCCCGACACGACTTGCGGCTATAGCAATTGGGACCGCTGTCGCGTAAACCTCCGCTGCAACCCGTCACTTCTGATATCGTTCCACCTGTGCGCCCTTCGCGCGCGCCTGCCCAGTCCAAGACAATGGAACGCATCGAGAAGACCGTATTTATCAGCTATCGCCGCACCAATATTGCGTGGGCGCTCGCTGTTTATCAGAACCTGACGCACCATGGCTTTGACGTCTTCTTCGATTTCAACGGCATCGCCAGCGGCGACTTCGAGCGCGTCATCCTCGCCAACATCGACGCGCGCGCGCATTTCCTCGTCCTGCTTACCCCCTCGGCACTGGAGCATTGCGGCGACCCGGCCGACTGGCTGCGCCGCGAGATCGAGGCCGCGCTGGCCAGCCGCCGAAACATCGTGCCGCTCATGTTGGAAGGGTTCGACTTCGGCGCGTCCGCCATCTCCAGTCAACTCACCGGCGCGCTCGCGCCGCTCAAACAGTACAACGGAGTGCGCATCCCGCCCGATTACTTCGATGAAGCCATGGAGCGTTTGCGAAGCAGATACCTGAATGTGCCACTCACCGCGGTGCTCCACCCGGCATCCTTCTCAGCACAACGAGCCGCCGTCGAACAGAAGGCCGCGGCCAAAGCGGCTCCCGCGGTCCAGGAAAAGGAGCTGACCGCCCAGCAATGGTTCGAGCGAGGGTTTGCTTCCGCCGACGCGGATGAACAGGTCCGCTGTTACAGCGAGGCCATCCGGCTCAAGCCGGACTATGCCGACGCCTTCTGCAACCGGGGCATTGCGCGCTACAGCAAAGGCGACCTGGAGGGGGCGATCAAGGATTATAACGAAGCCATCCGCCTCAAGCCGGACCTTGCCAACGCCTTCTACAACCGGGGCAACGCGCGCTCTGACAAAGGCGACCTGGACGGGGCGATCAAGGACTATAACGAAGCCCTCCGACTCAAGCCCGACTACGCCTACGCCTTCCTTGGTCGGGGCAATGCGCGCTACCGCAAAGGCGACCTGGACGGGGCGCTGAAGGATTTTGACGAGGCCATCCGCCTCAAGCCGGACTACGCCCTGGCCTTCTACAACCGGGGCATTGCGCGCTACGACAAAGGCGACCTGGACGGGGCGATCAAGGATTATAATGAAGCCATCCGCCTCAAACCGGACTACGCCTTGGCCTTCTACAACCGGGGCCTTGCGCGCCGTAACACAGGTGACGCCGAGGGGGCGCAAAAGGATTTTAGCGAGGCCGAACGCCTCGGATACAAACCCAAAAAGTGAGACGGATGGCTCCGGCGCAAACCCTGTAACGGTAGACCTTCAAAAACATCGACGCGCGGCAGGGACCGCGCTAGCGTCTCCGTTCCAGATCGGAGACGCGCTCTTCGAGCGAGACCATGCGTTCGCTGAAGCCGTCAACCAAGGTCTGATTGGCGCGAAAACGCGACTCGAAACTGATCGCCCACTTGCGGAACTCACGCAGAAGCGTGGTTTCCGATCTTTCGATCCGTTCCAAAAGCTCATTTCTCAGAAATTCCAAATCCGCTTTCGTCGCGGGAGTGCTTTCGTCGCTCATGCTGTTCATTATGCCTGAAGAGCGGGTGGCCCACGCCAACCCCGATCGAATCGTCGGAGGTGAAAAAATTGGCGTTACCCGTCCAGGCGCCGCTTGGGCCGGAACGCGCCCTGCCAAATTCCGGACGCTTCTTCCGCCAGACACAAGAGAGCCCGGGAACCTCGGAGACGCCTCAAAAACTGCAATTCTCGCCCCAATCACCCATGTCGCACAGACAATCAAAAGCGTTTGACCGCCATTTCGACCGCATTTCTGCGCCATTCGGCTACTGGTTGCTCAGCCCCGCCTGGCGGGCCACCGCAGGCAAGCGGCGAGGGCTTTCTCCAAACCTCGGCAAACACCCCGCTCCAGTTCAGCATCTCTCCTACGGAAGGAGGCTGTCAGTGCGCTCATTTTTTAGGTGTTTAACACCGGTTTTGCTGGCAACGGCGCTTGTCGCGCCGGCCATTACGGGCTGTGCGGTCCATGCCCGCGTCTATGACCCCTACTACCACGACTACCATGCCTGGCCCGCCGAACAGACCTATTACCTCCAGTGGGAGAACGACACTCACCACCCCCATGAGGACTTTAACAAGCGCAGCAAAGATGAGCAAAAGCAGTACTGGGACTGGCGTCACAGCCACGAGCACCAGTAAGCGTCGCTGAGGGTTCACCCCCTTCCCAGCCTGCGGGGGCCCGGGGGGTGAACCCGGCGTTCTCACCGTTCCCAGAAACGGGATGCTCGTTCGCCTCACACCGAAAATTGCATCGCTTCGCGCGCATGGCTTCCCATGTCGCCACTCATCGGTGCGCGCTGTTCCAGCGATCTTCTGCTTGTCAAGCCACGGCTTCCCATCCTCCCCAGCATCCCTCGCAGAATCAGGGGTTTCAAAAGAATCGCCAATGTTCCGGGTATTTCGCGCATTTTGGCAGCATAAGAATAACCAAGCCAGAAAAGCGGATCGGGCCTTGCCGGAAATCGGCTTTCCGATTTCTGGGAACCCCGCCCGGGTGCAAATCGGATCGGCCATCAGGCGTCATCCATTCCGAATCGCGGGCAATCCATAGGCAATCCGTAGCAGATTGCAAAGGAAGAAAACCGGCAGAATCGCGCGAGAGGCATTAGTGGGAAATCGGTAACTTGTCTTTTTTCAAACACTTGCGCGTTACTTCCGGAAGACTCCCTTTGGTTTCATACACTTAGGGGAGTCAAAAAAGCAAGTGTTTGAAAATAAACCACTTATTTTTCTCACAAATGGAGGTGGGGGGTGGGGGTGGTCGCAGGTCCGTTCGGCAGCGCCAAAGGCCCTCGCGAAACAGGGACATCCAGGGCAGGGAAGCGTTCTACGTTCCGCCCACTTTCACCGCAAACAACGCGTAGTGGCTGAGAATGAAGAGTGTCCGGTGATCGGCGCCGCCAAACACCAGGTCGATGGGCCGTTCCGGCACGTCGATCTCGCCAATCTCTTTGCCCGCCGGGCTGTAGACAAAAATCTGCCCGTTGGCCACGTACACGTTGCCTCTGCCGTCCTCCGCCACGCTCTCGCCGCCGCGCTCGGCAAACGGTTCGAGATCGCCCAGCGTCCCATCGGCCTTCACCGTGGCCCGATACGTCCGGTCCTGCGATTCGCTGCTCACGTACACCTGTCGCCCCGGCAGCGCGCTCAAGAAACCAGAAGCGTCCAGGCTGTCCGAGAAACGCCAGCCAGTCACATCCGGGGGACCTTGCTGGAACACCCGGTCGGCGGGCAAAAACGCGCTCCCATCCGGCGCAACATACTCCTGCGCCTTCGGCGTGGTCACGTCCGCGGCGAAAATCTGCGCCAGGGTGCGGTAGGTGAACGTGTTGAAATCAAGCTGATTTTCGAATTCGCCATTGTTCCAGTAGTTCACCGGCAGAATCACCGCCGCCCCCGGATGCGGCGACGCCGCCTGCGGCTTCAGCACTGTGATCTGATCCTCGGGTGTCCCGGGCCGGAACCAGTAAACAGTCGCGTCCGCGCCCGCCGAAGAAAGGACGAGCAGATCGCCGGACTTGTCGAAGACCAGATTCACTGGATCGAGCGGACTGTCGCGCTCGATGGTGAGGCCCTGGGCCGGCGACCATCCGTAGATCCGCTGCTGATGGTTATCGACAAAGTACAGTTTGCCGGCCGCGTCGACCGCCGCGCCGGAGATCGAAAAGAATCCGTCGTCGAGCTTTTCCACCTTCGCGCCCGAAGCCAGCACCGCCGAGGCGTCATCCGGCGACGGCGTCGCTGGGTTGCCCGGAATGTCCAGGACCGCAAACTTCCGCTCCCGCACTTCGCGATGGTGGGTGACGTCTTCGATGGCGTTTGCGAAAGGAAACTTGCTCATGCGCAAAAATGTGCCGCAGCCGTTCTTGTCGCAAGTCGCAAACCCGCTCTCGGCATTCACCAGCACATTGCGGAAATGAAGGTCTGCAGAATCGTAAATACGCACCGCGGCAGGGAAGGGAGCTCGCGACCGCGTCACTCGGTAGCCGTGGTAATTGGCGACGGTGATATTCCTGCATTCGTCGAATTCGAGCGACACCGCCTCGGGACCTTCGCCGGCTTCTTCCTCCGTCTGCGGAGCATCCAGTTCCCAATTCTCCGCATGAACGAACTTGATCTCGTTGCGCACATGGTGCTCGACGGAAAGCTCAAACACGTGGCCCGGCGTGTCGGTGTCCGAAACATAGAAGCCTGCCTGCGCAAACGTATCCGGCGACCAGATATTGGCGAACGTGCCCCCGCCGCCATGCGTTACCCACAAGCTCGGATACTGCCCGTCCCATCGCTTGTGCGGATCGGGATCGCCGGTGTGGTTGTCGTTGTACGGGTTGAATCCGCTCCCATGGCCGCCCAGCAGGCGCACGTCGTCCATCAGCGAGTCGGCGCCCGCTTCCCAAAGCACCCCGGTGGCGCGCGGATTGATGCCGCCGGTATACACGCCCAATCCGCTCATAATGTTGTGCCCGCCCGTGGGCGCCGCGATCAGCGCCTTGGGCGCGCCCACGCCCTGGTATCCGGGCGTCGCATCGTGCAGATCGAATTGGGTCAGGAAAGGATGAAACCCGATGAGCACCGTGTCCGGCTTCAGCGTGAGCGTGTCGCTCACGAGATAGTGGCCGCTCGGGAAGTAGAGCACGCGATGCGCGCCGATTGCCTGCTGGAGGGCCGCGGTGTCGTCGGTCTTCCCATCACCCTTGACGCCAAGCGTATGGACGTTAACCCACTCGTCGGTCGGCGGCAGCGGCCGGATAGCCGTCGGCAGCGGCGCAGGCAGCGCGCTCAGCGCCTCCGCGTCGTAACGCATCCCCATCGACCCCGTCCGCCCCTCGCCCGGCACAATCAGCCCGAAATTGAAGTTTCTGACCTTGTAAATCGCGCCTTTGCCGACTAGTTTCCGGCCGCTCTCGCGCAGCAACGCGAAGGTCGGCGCGTCCTTCACGATGGCGTCTTCTACGCCGATCTCCGTGAGCGGGCTCTTCTCATTGCTCACGATCAGAGCCTGCCCGGCAATTTGCTCAAACCGGCAATCCTTCACCCACAGCTCATCGGAATACGTTGGATCGATATCGATGCCCGTGGGCACGTTCCTGAAGGTGTCGCGGATGAGCGTCAAGCCCGCTTCATGCTCGCGAATCGCCGCCTCTCGCTGGCCTTCAAACACCGAATCGATCAACGTGAACTGCCACGCCGGCGAGGTCTTGTCGGTCAGGATGCCATACCGGCCGCCATAGAAATGCAGATCCTCGGCCTCGTTCCCAACTTCGGTGAGTCCGGCCAGCCCCGAGTCAATATGAATGTCGATGTGGCTGAGATACGAGTGCTGGGCCACGTGGAAGCGGATCGCGATGGCGGCCGGATTGCCTGGGCCAATCTCGAAGTCCATGTTGCTTATCGCCGAATAGAACGTGCCCGGGTTGGCGTCGGCGATCGAGTCGTTCGGAGGGACCGTACCCGGCGGAGGAAAGGGGATGCGAAACCTCCGGGCGAACTGGCCGCTAGGCTTGAATCCGGCGAAGATGACCATATCGCCCACGCCGGTTTGGAACCCCGGCGTGTTCGGCGCGAGCACAAAGACGGGCCGCGTGACGCCGTAGCCGATCACGCGTACTCCCGGCCATACATAGATCGTCCGCGTGATTCGGTATCGCCCCGAGGGGACGAACACGATACCTGCGCGTTCCGGTCCCTCGGCCTTATCGATGGCGCTTTGGATGGCGGCACTATCGTCAGCGGCGCCATCCCCGTGCGCCCCAAATTCCTGCGCGGTAAGATCAGCTGCCGCCGGGTCGTCTGGCCGCGTGACAAAAACAGACGCCGCCCTAGCGGGTACCGAAGCGCTGGCTAGTGAGAATAGGATGAGCGCTATTGAGTGAACGCGAAAGGAGCGATTAGTCCTGTGCAATTTAGCTATGGAATCAGACATTTAGAAAGCTCCCGATAGAACCAGGGTGAGCCCCGACGCCCAGATTACGAGCGGGAATCAAACGTGAACTAACGTCTGATAACAGATATTCTGTAAACTAAACCTGTGCTCGAACACGCACTTCCGGAGCATGCCATCGAAGCCGGACTGCTTCCCTGCCAAGCCTTACATTTTATAGCGGCCCAAGTCTTCGTCGTTCAATCCTTCCAGCCAAGTGCGCAACTGCTCCGCCGTAGGACCTTCGGGCGGGCCGGTCGTGTTCAGTTTGGCAGTCTGCATAACATGTTCCGAAACGTAGATCGGACAATCCAACCTTAAGGCGAGTGCAATCGCATCCGACGGCCGCGCATCCACAGTCACCTCATCGTTGCCCTGACGCAGCCATAGCACGGCGTGGAAAGTATCATCTTTAATTTCTGTAATGACAATACGTTCCAGTCGAGCATTCAAGTTTCCTATGAGGTTTCTCATCAGATCGTGGGTCATTGGGCGCGGCGCTGCCAGCTTCTCTATTTCAATCGCAATCGCGTTGGCCTCAAAAATCCCCACCCAGATCGGCATGACCGTATCCGAGGCCACATCTTTGAGAACCACAATTGGCATATTGGTGGAAGGATCCATCATCAATCCACGAATTCTGACTTCGATATCCATAGCTCCTCATTGGCGCCGGATCCCGGGTGGAGCTCCTCTCAGACGGCTTCCCCCCTCAGACTGTTTGGATGCGCCCCGGTAATCCGCACTTGCAGGTAACTGCCGGGAGCCGGCGCAATAGGCTGCGCACAGGTAAAATTCACCGGCTTATTCTGGCTGCTGCGCCCGGCAATTTGGCCGCGAGCAAGGTTCTGCCCTTCGACCATGACCTCAAAAACTTCCCCTATCTGCTTGGAATAATTAATCCTTTGAATTTCGCGCTGGCGTTCAAGAAGCACCTGGAGACGCTTCGCCTTTTCCGCGTCCGGAATCGAATCGATCATCACCAACGCTGGCGTGTTAGGCCGGGCGGAATATTTGAACGCGAAGACACCATCGTACTGAACCTCGGCGAGAAGATCCATGGTCCGGATGAAATCCTCCTCTGTCTCCCCCGGGAAGCCGACAATAATATCGGTCGTCAACGAAATCGTCCGTCGCGCCGACTTGATCCATGCGATCCGCTCCAGGTACCACTCCGGTGTATATTCGCGCGCCATCATCCTCAACACCCGCGCCGAGCCCGACTGCACCGGCAGATGCACGTGATCACAAAGCGTGGGAACCTGGTCGATGGCTTCCACAATATCCCGCGTGAAGTCCCGCGGATGGCTGGTGGTGAACCGCACCCGGCGAATTCCCGGAACCTCACCCACCGCCGCCAGTAATTCCGCGAAGCTGCGCTTCCCTTCCGGATCCCGATAGCTGTTCACGTTCTGACCCAGCAACTGAATCTCCGTGTAGCCGAGATCGCCGATCCGGCGGGCCTCCGCGAGCACCGAGGTCGATGTCCGGCTCCGCTCTTTGCCCCGGGTGAACGGCACCACGCAATACGAGCAGAACTTGTCGCAGCCTTCAATGATCGTGATATAGCCGCGATACGGATTTTGTCGTGCCGTGAATTCGGTTTCGAAGGTCTCGTCGGTCTGGCGGTCGTCCAGCCCAGTGATGCGGTGCTCGCCAGCCTCCAGCCGCGAGAGCATCTCCGGCAGCTTGCGGTAGCTTGCCGACCCCGAAACCAGTGAGACATGCGGCGCGCGCTCGAAGATCTTTTCACCCTCCTGCTGCGCCACGCAGCCCAGCACGCCGAAACGCTTGCCTGCCTTGAACAGGCGCTTGTAATCGTTCAGGCGGTGAAAGACTTTTTGCTCCGCTTTATCGCGGATGGAGCAAGTGTTGTAGAGGATCAGGCCAGCCTCCTCTTCCGATTCCACCTGCCGATATCCCTGCCGCCGCAAGGTGCCAATCACTTTTTCGGAGTCATGGGCATTCATCTGGCACCCGAAAGTCTCCAAGTAAAATGTCTTTTCGGTCGCCATTGTCATCCCCAAAGTATACCGTGAGCCGCAAATCGGCCAAGGGACCGTTTCGAGTTCGAAGCGGGAAAAACGAGCGTAAATGCGAATTTTTGAAGAACGCGGCGCTTCCCTTCCTCGCAGTTCGAATGGCGACCGCGTCGACGTGTGTGCTGCGCACCAAATCCCAACCGGGCCCGACCAAGGCAACCCGATACGATTGGTCGGCTCCGCCAAGTGGTCATTTTTGCGCTGTTCCGTAAGTGTCCGCGGGAACCGATCTTTCGGAGTCTTGGCGTCGACCACGTATGCTGAGTCTCATGGAGCTTCCCTCGCTCGAGAAGATTCACGCTGTCCAGGCTGTGGTTTACCAGCACATGCCGCCCACTCCGCAATTCACTTGGCCTCTTCTGAACCAGCGTCTAGGCGCCGAGGCGTGGATCAAACACGAGAATCACACCCCCATCGGAGCGTTCAAGCTGCGCGGAGCGCTGGCTTATCTTGAATGGATAAAAGAGATGCAGTCGCAACTTAAAGGAGTTATTGCAGCCACACGCGGCAATCATGGACAGGGCGTCGCCATGGCTGCGAGGCTTTTCGGCGTCCGTTGCGTCATCGTCGTCCCAATTGGCAACAGCATCGAAAAGAACCGCGCCATGCAGGCCCACGGCGCCGAGCTCATCGAGCACGGCCGCGACTTTCAGGAATCCCTCGAATTTGCGGGGCGGCTTGCGGGTGAGCGCGGCCTCGTTTTTATCGAATCCTTCCACCAGAGACTCGTTATGGGCACAGCGACGTACGCTTTGGAGCTTTTCCAAAACGCGCCGCCCCTTGAAGCTGTTTATGTCCCCATCGGTCTAGGTTCGTCTATCTGCGGCATGGCGGCGGCGCGCGGTGCGCTGCGCCAGGATGCAGAAATCGTCGGCGTGGTCGCCGCCGAGTCGCCGTCCTACGCGCTCAGTTTTCGCGAGCGCAAAGCCGTGGAAGCTCCCGCCCGCACCCTGCTCGCCGACGGCCTTGCCTGCCGGGTTCCCCATCCCGACGCACTCGACATCATCCTTGGTAATGTGGCGCGCATCGTCCTGGTCTCCGAAGAAGAAATTGCGCAAGCTATGCGCGCCTACTATGAAGACACGCATAATTTGGCGGAGGGCGCCGGAGCCGCCGCCCTGGCGGGCGCGCTTCAGGAGAAAAGTCTTCTCCACGGCAAACGCATCGGCATTGTCCTCACCGGCGGCAACGTCGATCGCCCAACCTACCTCGCTGTCCTCAACTCTCATCCGAAGAGGGATAGAAGGCATGAACGAAGCCAGAAATGAAGCACTAAACGAGGCGATGAACGAGTCTCGGGAAACCCTTACGCCGATGATCCATCCGGCGCAGAACCGCTGCTTTGGCTGCGGGGCCGCTAACCCCTCCGGACTACACCTCGAATTCCAGCTCGCCGCCGATCGCTCCGTGGTCTGTTTACCTGTAATTCCCGAAACCTTTGAAAGCCACCCAGGCTGCCTCCACGGTGGCATCATCGCCACACTGCTCGATGAAATCATGAGCAAAGCCGTCCGCGCCCGGGGCCACTCGGCGTTGACGCGGCATCTCCAGGTCGACTATCTCCGCCCCGTCCCATCCCTCGTCCCTTTGCGCATGGAGGGTCGCGTCCTCCGCAGTAGAGGCCGCAGTCACTGGACCGAAGCCCACATCCTCAATGCGCAGGGAGCCACCTTGGCGCACGCCAAAGCCGTCTTCGTCGAACCCCGGCCGTCCAATTAAATGATTTCTTTGTAGCTCGATTTCCTTGAGCGCCTAGGCCGCCGCCTGCAGCCCCCGCAAACGCTGCCCATGGCGCTTGCCCCCAAAGGACAATCTTGAGCTATGATGGGCCTGCTCCGCGCAGAAGGAGAAATTGTCATGCACCCCATTTCTCGTCGCTCGTTTGTTGCCGGATCGCTGGCCGCGGCTGGCGCAGCCGCTCTTAGCCGTCCTACCGTGGCCTCGACACCTTCCAAACAGGGCGCGGCCACTGAACTCACGCAGTTTGACTACGGCGCCGTGCAATTGCTCGAGGGCCCACTGCTCGAACAGTTTCGCGCCAACCACGCCTATTTTCTCGCTCTGGATGAGGACTCGCTGCTCAAGCCGTTTCGGCAAAAGGTGGGGCTTCCTGCTCCTGGAGAAGAGATGGGTGGCTGGTATAGCTGGTCTGACGAGTTTGATCCGCCCAACAACATGACCGGCTACGTTCCCGGTCATTCTTTTGGCCAGTATCTGTCGGGACTTGCCCGCGCCTATGCCGCCACAGGGGACAAGCCTACGCAGGCTAAGGTTCAGCGTCTGGTCCAGGGCTTTGCCGCGGCCATTTCGCCAAAATTTTACGCCGACTATCCCCTGCCAGCGTACACCTTCGATAAGAGCAACTGCGGCCTCATCGACGCCCATGCGTTCGCGCAGGACCCCCATGCTCTTCCCGCGTTGGCCCAGCTTACGGATGCGGTGATGCCCTATCTTCCACCCAAGGCTCTCACCCGGCTGGAGATGGCTGCGCGGCCGCACCCAAGCATTGCCTACACATGGGACGAGAGTTACACGTTGCCGGAGAATTTATTCCTCGCTTACCAACGTTCCGGCGATAAGCGCTACTTGTCTCTGGCTCAGCGGTTCCTTCAAGATCAGGAGTACTTCGATCCTCTCGCCGCCGGCGACAATGTCCTTCCTGGCCAGCACGCCTACAGCCATGTGAACGCGCTCAGTTCCGCGGCGCAGGCGTATCTGATGCTCGATAGCGAAAAGCATCTCCGCGCCGCGCGTAACGGCTTCGACTTTGTGCTTGCGCAGAGCTTCGCCACCGGCGGCTGGGGACCGGACGAAACCTTCTTCGAGCCGGGTAGCGGCGTGCTGGGTGGGAGCCTCGGCAGCACCCACGCCAGCTTCGAAACTCCCTGCGGCGCGTACGGCCACTTCAAGATTGCGCGTTATCTCATGCGCATCACCGGTGATAGCCGCTACGGCGACAGCATGGAAAAGGTTCTCTACAACACCATTTTGGGAGCCAAGCCGCTCGAGCCCGGCGGGTTCAGCTTTTACTATTCCGATTACAACAACCGCGGCGCCAAGACCTATTACCCCGAGCGCTGGCCTTGCTGTTCGGGAACCTTTCCCCAGATCACCGCCGACTACGGGATCAGTTCCTATTTCCGTTCGCTTGGCAGTATCTACGTGAATCTCTTTGTCCCATCGCGCCTCCGGTGGCGTCAGAACGGCGCACGTTTTGCCCTTGAACAACGCACGCAGTACCCTTATACGTCCGGAATCGAGATGCGCATCGACGCCGAACGCCCCGAAACCTTCGTCATCGCACTACGCGTTCCGACGTGGGCCGCCAAACACACTGCCGTGTCGCTCAATGGCCGCTCCGTGTCTGCCGATCTGCAGCCAGGAGCGTTTCTGCCTTTGCGCCGGGAGTGGAAAGACGGCGACCGCATTGAGTACACCATTGATCGGCCACTTCGCTTGGAAGCGGTAGATGCGCAGCACCTTGACACGGCGGCGCTTCTGTCAGGACCGCTCGCCCTCTTCGCCATAAACGCGACGGAAAGCCGCTTCAACCGCGCGCAGTTGCTCGCCGCTAAGCAGCTTGGCGCAGCCTCGGCGCAATGGAGGGTCGAGGCCGAATCCGCGCCGGTGACGTTTCTTCCCTTCCCGGACATCGAAGATCAGCAGTACCGGCTCTATCATGACCTGCAGTCCTGAGGTTTGAATCGCGTTATGTGCGCAGGCCAGAATGCAAACGGGAATTTGGCGTTCGCCGCGAAGGTGCGACCAAATCTGACGCCGCAAAAATCGAGGTTGCTATAATCTCACCAATGGAATGACTTTTAATCGCGGAGGATGGGTGAGCGGTTGGCGCTCCATCGCTGCGGTCTTTCAGCCGGCCGCCGGGCGATCATCTGCTTTAGCGCGGGCAGCGCTCTCTCCATACGCGCGGTGAAGTGCTCCCGGATGGCCTGTTCCTTCACTTTTCGTCCTGCGGTGCGGCACAGAATGTAGGTCTTTTCTCCGCCGGGAATCGACACCTGTTTGACTTCGATCTCAGGACCCACCTGAACCCAGTCGTCTTTGAAGAACTCCTGTTCAAAGCGTTTCATCTGGCAGTGCGGCGCAACCACCAGATACTGGCCGCCGCGCCGGCGAACGGCCGCCAGATTTTCCTCGCTGACGATGCCCCGGTCTATCACCTAGATACGCGGGCTTTGCCATACTTGCGCTCCACCATGCGCAGAATCGCCTCCATGGTGGAGACGTCGGCGCGATTGCCATCGAGGGTTTCGTAGCTGAACGGAAAGCCTTCGCTGATGACGATGAGCGCAATCGCCATTTGCTCGCAGTCGGGCCGATGAACCCGCGAGTAGCCCCGCCACATCATCGGATTCTTCTCCGCCGCCCCTTCCACATAAGTGCTGGTCAGGTCGTAGAGCAACACGTCGAACTCAGCTCCGAACAGCCCTCCATAACGCTGTTTCAAATGCCGCTCTAGCTTCGTCTTGTGCGGAAGAATGCGATCAGATAGCCAAACAAACGCGTATCGTTGATCTTGCCTTCGGGGATGTCGAGTAGATCGTCCAGCGCCGTCGCTGGATACCAGCGTTGCTCAATCGCCAACTCACGGCCCGGCGCGCACAGCCGGTTGATGGCCAGTAACGCGGTCACGCGCGACCAGGGCAGGTCTGCACTACATTGACCTTTGCCGACTGTGCTGCTGCAGGCGCTGGGCTTATCCCGCTCTCACCCGCGAAGATTTCGATTTTCAGCTTTCCGTGACGAACTTCGCCTAATGCCGTCGCTCGTGGGAATCCGGATTATCGGCGTCGAAAGTGGGCAAATGGCAATCCAAATTGGCTACGAATGCTCTTAAACTATTGATTCTAAATGTGTTGCGGAAGAGAGTCCTGTCAATGGCGTTGCAGACAAACAGTTTATTTCCACAATTAAGGAATCGTACCGTTATTCAACGAGGAACACTGCCCTGCTGGTTGGATTCACAGATGCTCAAGTGGAGAAGCTTCTGTCGTTTGCGCGGAAGCGAATCGACACATATGCGGGACCTGTATCGACCGAGATTGAAGACCCCAACGGAGCCCATTTCTGCTGGGGCTCGCCGACCTCCGTCTGAGCTGATCTCTGAAATCTTCGCAATAGATCTCAGTGCCAATGGCGCAAATGGGATTCTGCGGGAATTCGTGCTAAGGAGACTAACGCTGAAGGCCAAAGATCCGAATTGAGCGATCAACCACGTAGATGCAATCGTTTCCGCGCGACATTATGACACTTCTGGTGAGTCGCGCTGAGGCATGCGGTCCTGTGGACGCTTAAGCGTCATCATTGGGAATTTCGATTGAGAGGGAGATGGTTCACCGCGACCGGAACTCTTCATTCCATCCCGGCAAGGCCTGAGTTCCTGTGATGAGGAGAGCGCCGCGCGTGTAGGTGAAGTAGGTCCACATCAAAGTGGCGATGACCGAAAGCCGGTTGCGAAAGCCGATGATGAAGATGATTTGCACTGAGACCCAGGTGAACCAAACAGGAAAGCCGCTCATGCGTGCCTTGAAGGGCCACTCGACCTTAGCCACCGCAGCCTTGCGGCCGTTCCAGTCCATTGTGACTGGCAGAGTCGAACAAATGAATCATTGACACCCGAGCGCCAAAGATATCAGCCACTCTTTTGTATCCGTCAGTCCAATCCATCTGTTCGGAAGGCTGTGTTTTGTGATGGTCTGAAGACATGAACGACGATGCGGCAGGATTGGTGCAGCGACGTAAGCGGCGGAGTAGAGCCGAAGCGGATCAGTTGGTTGGGGAGTTTGAAGACAGTGGATTGACGCGGCAGGCATTCTGCAGCCGGCACGGGCTGTCGGTAAC
>JASHOC010000134.1 GCA_030041305.1 Acidobacteriaceae bacterium | reverse complement strand
CTCAATGCCCAGGCCGCTCTCGGCCCCGTGCGCCAGCCGGAGCGCACCCAGTTCTCTCTGCTTGTCCGCCATTTTCTCGACCGCTTCTTCAACCACGAATCCACCTCGGCAAAAGGCGACGGCAAAACCCGCCTGGTGCAGATCGCTTGCGCCGCGGGATTGCCCGGCATGGTGGTGGCGATGTATCTATGGCCTGCGTACCATCCATTTCCGGGATGGCCCCCCGGCCGCAAGGGAATCGGCCCGCCGCCGTACTGGGCGCAGGTCAATCATCACTTTTTCTTCGTCACGTACTCATTTGTTGTGATGGGGTTGATCACCGTGTTCGAGTGGGATCTGTTTTTCCCCGATCTGCTCGATGTGCTGGTGCTCGGGCCTCTGCCCATACCCGCGCTGCTTCAGTTCCGCGCCCGCGTCAGCGCCATTGCCGTATTCGTCTTTGGCTTTCTGTTCGACGCCAACGTTCTTGCGCTGCTCGTCCTCCCCCTCGCTACCGATCCAGCGCAGCTCGGAATCTTTCTCCGCGGTCATCTTTCTGCGGTCGCGCTCGCGGGTCTCTTTTCCGCCGGGTCAGTGCTTGCGCTCCAGGCAATCCTTCTCGCCTTGCTCGGCGAGAAGCTCTTTCGTCGCACGTCGCTTCTGCTGCAAGGCGCCCTGGTGGCCGCCTTCCTGATCCTTCTGCTGTTTTTCCCCGTTCTCTCCGGGGTGACGCCGGCGTTGCTGCAGTCGCATTCGCCGTTTGCACGGTGGTTTCCGCTCTTTTGGTTTCTGGCCATCTTCGAGCAGCATCTGCCGGGTGCTCGCCACTTCCCGGCCTGGACCCAGCTTGCGCGCACCGGCGAAATAGCCACGATCGCGGTTTGGGGAGCGGCTGTTGTGGCCTACCCACTGGCCCATCTGCGCCGCATCCGGGCGCTTGTTCAAGGCGTTTCAACCCGGAGAAGGCGCAACTGGCTCGTTGCGCCTATCCAGTGGCTGCTGCATGCGTGTTTCCTGAGGGCGCCGCTCGAGCGCAGCGTGTTTCACTTCATCAGCCAGACCATGCTTCGGGTTCCGCGCTATCGCATTTACCTTGTCATGTGCGGCGGCGTCGGAGTTTCCCTTGTGACCGCAACCATCCTGCGCCTCGGTTTCCATAACGGTCATCTTCAGGCGACTTTTTCCGCGGACGGCTTTCGCGTCGCCATCGGCATCATCGCATTCTGGGTCGTCGCCGGCCTGCGCAGCGCTTTCGTCTCCGCAGGCAATCGGCAAGCCGGCTGGATATTCCACTCCATCCATGGCATGCCGCCGAACTACGCAGCGGCCCTTCCTCAAATCCAGGCTACCCTGCGCTGGGCGTTTCTCGCCGCTTCCGCAGTCACTCTCGCCGCCATTGGCGGATTCCAATTCATCGCCCCCGCCAATCTCCGCACCGCTCCCTCGCTCACGGCGCAGCTCATCACCGGAATCGGCCTTTGCCTCATCCTGACCGACGCTTTCTTCCTCAACATGACCTATGTCCCATTCAGTGGCGAAGTCCCCATCCAGCAGGATAACCTCGCGTTCACCGTTCTCCGGTACTACACGTTTTTCCCGATCGTCACCACACTGGCATTCTTCTTGGAACGCTGCATGGAGCATGGCGGCGCACAACTCAGCGTTCCCGTCATTGCCATTGTCATCGCACATTTCTGGCTCCGCAAAGTTCGATGGGACACCCTGCGATTAAACTGCAGCCAGGTGGCTCTTGAGGAAGATGAAGACGATTTCCCGCTCAAGCTAGGGCTGCGCTATTGAAGGTCCAACGGAGGAGATGGATGAAGCTGCGATGAATGTCAAGCGATGCGCGCGAACAAAATTGAGGATTTCTGTTAACCGGATCTGCGCTTCGCCGTCTATCGAGCAAGCGGTTCGACCCATTCTGTCGTCCTTTGTTCGGGCAGGTTCTCTTTTTCCAGGCGCCAACAGGTGGTCCGTCATGAAGCTGAGGTTTTCGGCCGCGGGCGTGGCCTTGCTGTTTTGTCTCGCCTTCCCACCACGGTCCACTGCGCAAGCCAGCCCTCCAACCGCCACGTTGCGCGGCGCGGTCCTCGACCCGAGCGGCGCGGTTGTGCCCGGCGCCAACATTGCTCTCGTGCTGGGGAGCCAAGTTTGGCGCACCCAATCCGGCGCCGATGGCCGTTACGTCTTCCATTCGCTCGCTGCCGGCTCTTACACCATCGCCGTCACCGCCAAAGGATTTGCGCCCCTGTCCATTCCCGCTGTTGAAATTGCCCCTGGCGCAAACAAGGAGCTGAACCTTTCCCTGGCGATCGCCGTCCAGCAGCAGGAAGTCACCGTCGAGGGGCAGAGCCAGGGGCTCAGCCTCAATTCCGACCAGAATGCCAGCGCCACGGTAATTAAAGGAAGCGACCTTGACGCTCTCTCCGACGATCCCGACGAATTGCAAAGCGAGCTGCAGGCCTTGGCGGGCCCTGCCGCCGGGCCCAACGGCGGGCAAATCTATATCGACGGCTTTGAGGGGGGCCAGATTCCGCCCAAGTCCTCCATTCTTGAAATTCGCGTCAACCAAAATCCCTTTTCCGCCGAGTTTGACCGCATCGGCTACGGGCGCGTGGAGATCATCACCAAGCCGGGATCGCAAAAGCTGCATGACATGCTCGCGGGATTTGGCTCGGACTCCGCCCTCAACACAGCCAATCCGCTGGTGGCGCATCAGCCTAGCTATTATCTTGATGCTGTGTTCGGAAACATCACGGGGCCGTTGACCAAGCATTCGGCCTACTTCCTGAACGGGTTCCACACGAACAGGCAGAACCAAACCATCGTAGACGCTCTCAATCCGCAGAATCTATCGGAGAACTTCTCTGAGGCTTTCCCCAATCCGTCGAGCTATCTTTCCGTCAACCCGCGCATCGACTTCATGCTCGGCAAAAGCAACATGCTCACCCTCCGCGAATCCATTTTCCGTACGAGTGAATCGGGCAGCGGCGTGGGCACACTCAATCTGCCCGAGCAGGCCAACAACTCAGAGAGCCAGGAAAACACGCTCCAGCTTGGCGATACGATTCTGGTAAATCCCAACCTGGTGGATGAGGTCCATTTTCAGTGGCGGCGTATCCGCAACAGCCAGGCCGCGGCCTTTTTCACGCCCGCGGTTACGGTGCAAGGCGCGTTCACGACCGGAGGCAACAGTTCCGGCGTCTCCCAGGATCATGAGGATGATTTCGAACTGCAGAATTACGCCACCGCGACAGCGGGGAGCCACACCTTCCGTTTCGGTATGCGTCTGCAAAGCTATCGTGACGCGAACGTTTCCATATCGGGAGCCAATGGAACGTACACCTTCGCTTCCGTCGCCAACTACCAGGCCGGAACTCCGTCGCAGTACTCCGCCACCATCATCGAGAACCCGCTCGCGCGTGCGCTGATTTTCGATGGCGCTCTCTTCTTCGAGGACGATTGGCGGGTGAACTCCAACTTGAACCTCGGTCTCGGTCTTCGCTTTGAAGGCCAGAACCGGATTCGCGATCATGCCGATTGGGCGCCGCGCATCTCCTTCGCATGGAGCCCCAGGCACTCGGGGGGCTCACCGCCGAAGAATGTTATCCGCGGCGGCTACGGCTGGTTTTATAACCGCTTCACGGTGCCGAATTTCTTTGGTTCCTCGGCCGGCGCGCCGTACATCGTGCAGGCAATTCACAACAACCTGATCAATCAGCAAAGCTATGTGGTTGACGATCCGGACTTCTACAATCCCAACGCTCCGGTCTCGTCGTCGACGCTCGTCTCCAGCGGGTTTTCGGTTCCGTACTATAACACCATCGATTCCCACTTCCACGCCGCCCTCGACATGCAGGCGGGAGTGGGCGTAGACCATCAAATCGCCAAGGGAATTACCAGCAACATCACGTATCTTTACACGCAAGGCGTTCATCAGTATCTGACCGACAACATCACCGCGCCCGTGTTCGACCCTGCTACGTACACAGTCTCTGCTTCGATCCCCGCCGCCTATAACTACCAGTTTCAATCGGGCGGCGTATACAAACAGCAGCAGATCATCATCACCACCAGTATCCGCTGGAAGCGCCTGGGCCTCAATGGCTCCTATACGTTCAACAACGCCAACAGCGACACCCAGGGTGTTACCTCGCAACCTTCCTTCGAGCAGGATCCTGGCTTTGATTACGGCCGGGCCAGCTTCGGCATCCGTCATCAGGTGTTCATGCTCGGCACGTACACCGCGCCCCATGGAATCACGTTTGCGCCGCTGTTTGCCGCGCAATCCGGAACCCCGTACAACCTGACCATCGGCAAAGATCTGACCGGCAACAATCAGTTCAATGCGCGCCCCACCTACGGCGTCTGCGGCGCGCCCGGCGTGGTCTCAACTCAGTATGGATGTCTCGACGCCAATCCGGCCGGAAAGGGAGAACGGATCATCCCCTACGACATTGCAACGGGGCCTGCAAATTTCGTGCTCCACATTCGCGTAAGCAAGGTTGTTGGCGTGGGTCCGCGCATCAAGGCCGCGGGCCAGGGGATGACGCTTCAAAATGGGCAAAGTGTGAACGGGCGTGGTTTGAGCAGCGGCGGCGCGCCCATCCGCCTCGACGCGACCGAGGCGCGCAGGTTCAATCTGACCTTCGTCGTCGTGGGGCTCAATGTCCTGAATGTTGTCAACCTGGGCACACCGAATGGCGTGATGGATTCGCCGCTCTTCAACCAAACGCAGTCACTCGCCGGCGGCCAGTTTTCCACGCCCACTCCCGGAAATCGCGCAATTCTGTTTCAGACTTTGCTCTGGTTCTAGAGTCTGTCAACTATCCGTCAACCTCGTCCCGTCGAAAACCAGCTTCGCCGCGGCAGGACCCGATCAGTGCCCTCACTTCTTCACGTCCCCCACCATCAAGCTCTGATTCGTTGCGGTCCACTTGTACTCGCCGCGGTGCAGGTCCAGCACCCAAACCAGGTAAAAGACATCGGGAAATGGATTCGTGATCTTCGCATAGTTCTTGATGGTCACCCTGCTATCGATGGCCTTCATAATGTTGGGCATGATGTTGTCGTGTTCCCAGCAGATCAGCACCACTCCGCTGAGCGAAAGCACACTTGCCACCATCTCTGCCTCCTGGCCGCCGATCTTGTAATTCACGTTGAACTTCGGGGAGCCCTGTCGGAAGCTGAGCCATGCGGCGAGTGGCGTCACCGTCTCAGATGGGCGCTGCGACTCGCTTGTGGGGCTGGCCGCGTAGATGTAGTCCGGCGCAGCAATAGAGGGGTTGGCCGGTTTTGATTTGTACGGGGCAAAGAAAGTGTTCAGAGCGCCCGCCCGCTGCCAGCCAGGCACGATCAGAGATTTGCCCCCGCCCGGAGAGCCATTTTCTTGCACGTCAAACGGCCCCGTGGTTCCGGGACGCTTGGCTGGCTTTTCGCCGTGCCGGATGATCATGATCTTTGATGGGGGCGCCTTGGTTTTCGACATAGAAAGCTCCTTTCCGTGAAACGTGTCCGGCATTTCCGAGGTCTTCAACACTTTATACCGTAAGGTCGGCGCAAAAGGCGGTCATGGCGAAGTAATCCAACGTGACTCATCGCTGGAAACTGCACGCGCCCCATCTGCATTCCACCCTTGGCAAAGGTCTCAATCACTTTGCCGGGCATCGCTATGCACATAGCTCCACATTCCTACCCGCCACCCGAAGAGGGTATCAGGTTTGCCGGCCAGAATCTCGCGTGGAATATCGCGCGATCCGCCGCGGCGCATACGTGTGCAGCTCTTCACCGACTTCGTCGTCCGCCTTGCCAAACACGCGGAGTTCATGAAGCGCGTAGTGCCGCTTCACGACAATCTCTTCAACTTCTTTTACGAGGCTTTGCCCGGCTACGAGAAAGTCGGTCCGCGCCGCGGCGCGCCATCAAAGCCATGTACCCAAGTCCCGCCGGCGCCATTGAATCGAGCCTTGCACTCGACCACCCTTGTTTGGGACCGCGACCCGCAAACCGTCATGGTCGCTCTCGACCGGTTCCAACCACTTCCAGAACCGGCAGCTGGCGTTCGCTATCATCTGCGGCTCAGCCCGAACGATCCCGCATATTGCGTTCGCGAATCATTGTTCGAAACATGATTCCGAATTTGGGTCACGGAAATGGCGACGGCATTTCTCACGCGCCACTGTATGGAGCAATCGCAACCGGCTACTGCAGATACCGGCCCGAAGCTCTCGGTTTTCCGCGAGCGTGTATCCGGCACGGCAAGGACGATGTTGCTGATCCTGGCGACGCAGCGATGAAGAAGAACACGCCCAAGGAATTGATAACGTCCGATACATTTGCGCCTTTGACTGTTGTCATTCGTAGCCAAGAGCGAAGGCAATCAAATTACCGCCAACCACTGCAGCAATGTACTGACGTCCATCGATCATGTAGGTCATCGGCGATGCACGCCACGAATCGTTGCAACGGAATGTCCAGAGCGTTTTCCCGGTCCTCGAATCGACCGCTGCGAAGTCACCGCCCGTTTCGCCATGGAACACTAATCCGCCCGCCGTGGCGAGCACCCCCGAATAATTCGTCTCCTGGGGACCGGTCAACCGTTTCTCCCATACAATGTCACCGGTTTCAATATTGAGGGCTCGAATAGAACGGTCGCCAATATCATTGGGGTCGGGGTTGCCGGCCCATAGCCGCCCTTTCGTGCGATAAATGCCGCAGTCCTCAGCGGCATTCAAATAGAACAACTCCAACTGTGGATCGAACGCGGTAGCGTACCAATTGGTGGCGCCGCGAACCGCGGGACAAGTTTTTGTTCCTTCTAGGGTCGGCGTTTGGCCGTCAACAAGGATAGGCGAACCATCAGCGTTAAACCCTCTTGACCAGGTCATTTTCTTTACGAACGGTTTGGCGAGCAAAAACTGGCCATTGGTTCGGTCGAGTACATAGAAGATACCGCTACGTTGAGCCGTAAGTAAGAGTTTGCGGAGCCGACCGTGCCAATTCGCGTCGACGAGCAGGAGGGGTTCGGTCGCATCCCAATCATGCGTGTCCCCCGGAGTGAACTGAAAATACCATTTGAGCTTACCTGTCGCAACGTCCAAAGCTAGGACGCAATTCGTGTAAAGATCGGCCCCTTTGCGCTCGTCAGGGTCGGTGTCGGGATAAGGATTGCCGACCGCCCAGTAGAGTGTCTTCGTTTCCGTGTCGTAGGAGCCGGTCGCCCATGTAGCGCCGCCACCTGTCGGTAACGCGTTGCCAGTCCAGGTTTCGGCGGGGTGCTCGCCGGACTTCGGAATTGTATAAGTGCGCCAAGCAAGGTCGCCGGTCGTAGCGTGGTAGGCCGCCAGAAAACCGCGTATTGGACTGTCACCGCCCGCCACTCCACTGATCACTAGATCACCAACGACCAGAGGCGCACTGGAATTGTAATATTTGCCTGGCGCACTCGGCTCGGCAAGCCGCCGCGACCACATTATTGCTCCGGTTAGCCGATTGAGACACACCAAATAAGCATCGTCAGATACATAGAAGACGCGGTCTCCCAATAGCGCCACTCCTCTGTTAGGGCCCTTGGGAGTTACCAGACCCGAACCGTGACTGCGGTTCGAAAGTCCCGAACCGAGTCCGTTTGTGCGCGGCGTGCACCAGATAGGTGTTCCTGTTCGCGCGTTAATCGCACAAGTCTGTGGATCTCCAGTCACATACATCATTCCATCCATGACCAGAGGAGTGCCTTCCAGGCCGCTCCCGCCTGGCGAGAAGATCAATTGTGGCTGCAGCCGCAAAACATTCCCAACATTTACCTGGTCGAGCGGGCTATAACGGTTACCGCTCGGCGCGCCATTATATGTGGTCCATTCTCCCTTTCTCGGATTCATGACTCTTTCGATATCGGCCTGCGTAACCGGCGCAGCAGAGCCATTTGTAGGCCCCTCTTCGATTCCCCCGAGGCTCGAGAGATAAGCGAGCAGATCTCGACGCTGCATTGCGCTAGCCTTCAAGGGGGGCATATAGGACTGCCTTTCCCGAACGAGATCCCTGTATTCGCTTGCGTCCAGCAATCTAATTTTGTTATCGAAAGTTTGGATGATCAGGTCATGTTCGGTAAGCTTGCGTTCAAAACCGCGCAGTTTCGTCCCGTCATTCAGCGTCACATCGACTACGCTCCACGAGAAATCCGGGCAAAAGGCCCAGGGTGGGCAGATTGCAAGCGAGCGGGTTCCCATCTGAGAGGTCGGGTTGTCCAGCACTTTCTCAATCTCCGAGGCGGTTGAGCGTGCGGCAAGATTGGAAAGATCGGGCCCATCGGAAGCTCCGCGCCCGCGGACCATATGGCAGTGTGAGCAGCCCCCCTCGCCAAAAAAGAAGCTTTCGCCAGCCGCAACTTGCTCCCGAGGCGCATTTTCAAGCGCAGATTTGTTCATCAAATGAATCCATTGCGCCAACCGCGTCACATCATCCGATGGCAAGGATGCAAAAGCGGGCATTCCACGCGAGGTCCCTCGCTTAATAACCTGCTCGATATCGGATTCATTCAGTTTCCGCAGATCGGGATTGTCAGTCAGCGCCGGAGCTCGATCTCCGCCTGCTCCGCCCGGACCGTGACAACTCGCACAGTTGGACTGAAACACCTGTTGCGGGAAAAATTCATTACCCCTATGGGATCGAGAAGGATTCTGCTGGCCAGGCGATTGGAGTGGCGTTGCGGTTGCAAGTAGACTTGCGGCGCCAATCACGAGTCTGATGCCTTGCATGTATAACCCCAAAAGTCTATCGCCTCGGCCACCGGGAATCAGGTATTGCCCCGGCTGCTTCACATACATGTCCTGGCCACGATTGAGAAAGATGCACCCTTCAAAAACTCGCTTCGTCGCATTTCTGTCTATTTTGCAATAGGCGTGGCGCTTTGTATGGGTACATGTTGCATCACGCTGTGCCAACAACCTCCAAATTTAGTCCCCAACCCGGCTTTCGCGGCGGGTGCATATAAAGCCCTTCGGGACCACGGCTGATTTCATAGTTCTCGTCAAAGAGATCATAAGCCTCCTTCGGTCCGCCCGGAGGAGGCATAAA
Source organism: Acidobacteriaceae bacterium (assembly GCA_030041305.1). Classification (GTDB taxonomy): domain Bacteria; phylum Acidobacteriota; class Terriglobia; order Terriglobales; family Acidobacteriaceae; genus Telmatobacter. The sequence goes on along the minus strand of JASHOC010000134.1, from coordinate 38,058 downwards.
CAACTCAGCCCAAGGTCCATTGACGTGCGAGATAGACCATTCGACGCCGCCATTGAGGCCTCCAGCATGGGGAATTACAGGGATGTCATAAGCTGCCGCCAACGCGCCGATGCGTCGCAGCTCTGTGATTCCGCCACACCACGTTACGTCAGGCTGCCAGATCGATGCGCCATCAACCTCGAGCAATCGGCGAAAACCGTAACGACCGTAGATATGTTCGCCGGTGGCGATCAAGGTTGAGTGGATCTCCTTTTTCAAACGGCCAAAGCCACTCATGTCATAGGGCGGCAGAACCTCCTCAACCCATTTCACACGGTATGGTTCCATCAGTCTGCACATTTCAATTGTGTAAGGCTCATCCCAGGACATCCAACAGTCGCACATCACGTCGCCGTCCGGTCCGACTGCCTTCCGGGCGCGTTCCACCAACGCCAGGTTGCCTTCCATTCCTTCGTGTCCGCTGGGTGGACCAAAGGGCATCGCCACCTTGACTCGCTTGAAACCATGGGCGACGTGCTGTTCGATATCGTTCCCGGTGCAATAGGCTGCTATGCGCGGCTTCGTTTCTCCGCCCAGCAGGACATAGATCGGCTCGCCTAAAGCCTTCCCGACGATGTCCCATAAAGCATTATCGAAGCCGCTGATGGCGTTCATGGTGACACCTTCCTGGCCGTAAGATTCAGTTGCCCGCCAGTTTATGTCCCAATTACGCTCCGTATCGAACGGATCTCGTCCCATCATCAATTGCGCCAAGTGACCCATCACGATTGGGCCACCGCCCGGACCGCCGTCTCCGTAACCTAGGACGCCCTTATCTGTTGTTACTTCGACAGTGAAGGCCTCGACGCCCTTTGGGGCGAAGAGGCTGCGCGAGGGCTTATATTCGGGATAGATATTGAGAGGGGCGGAAACCTCCACACCTTCCGTCGACCAACTGTTTGGAGCAGGTTTATAGTCGGGATATGGCCGCTTCGGTTTTGTCTTGACAAGTCGAATCCCGGTGATCTTGAGTTTGGATTTCTCCTGGCTCCATACCAAAGGTGGCAATACGATGGGCGAAGCCAATGCGGCCGCAGCCTGCATAAATTTGCGACGGTTCAAGCTCTTCTCCTTGTTGACCGTTTGTCCCATCTTCTGCAGGGTTCAAACGCAGATTTAAAAGCTCAGACCCGCTTGTCCAGGGCTTAGTCGGTATATGGCAGATCGCGGAACGGCGAACAGCGTAAACAATACCACGCCCGTCGCCGACCGGCAACGTCAAAATGATCTGGGATCGTGTTGATTCGGCCTCCTCCTGCCGGCGGATAACGACGATTTCATAACAACTCGGCTCCAGCGCACATTGTCTTTTGAAAGAAAGAAGTCGACGCATCGCGCGTGGGTCATCCTCCCGCAACTTACCTCCGGCTACCCTCCATAACTACCCATCTGTCGCCCGATCTATGCAGAAACTCAATGTTTGGGCGCCCAGGCAAAGGCGTGCGAACTCTGCCCGCAAGTGAAGCCGGAAGCGCGGAATTTTTCGTAGTAGACGTGTATGATTCACATTATCTCTGTTGACTCGCGTCGAGGAGGAATGAATGATCCGTCTATCCGCCTTCTTTGCGTTCGCTTTCCTCGTATCGGCCACCTTGCTGGCTCAATCGCCTGAAGCGTCGTCGGCGAACTCGCCTGCTGCTCCCGCGCTCCCCTATTCGCCGAGCCTCGATCTCACGTCGATGGACAGGTCCGTAGATCCCTGCGTGGATTTCTATGCGTACTCCTGCGGCGGATGGCAGAAGAAGAACCCCATTCCGCCTGACCAGACATCGTGGAGCGTATACGCCAAGTTGTATCAGGACAATCTGCTCTTTCTCCGCGGAATTCTCGAAGAGGCCGCTACAACCACGGGCCGGCGCAACCAGGTGACGGAGGAGATTGGCGATTTCTATGGCGCCTGCATGAACGAGAGCTTAGTGAACCAGCGCGGGCTCGCGGCCATTCAGGCGCAGTTAGATGCGATTGCAGCGCTCAAATCCGTCCGCGACGTCGCGCCGCTGGTTGCAAAGCTTACGTTGCCCTTTGGAGAAACGCTCCTTTTCGAGGCGGGCTCCACGCAGGATCCCGACAATTCCGATGAGGAAATCGCCGATCTCGCACAGGGCGGACTTGGCCTTCCCGACCGCGATTACTACACCAAGGACGGCGAAAAGTCGAAAGAAATTCGCGAGAAGTATGTGCAGCACGTAGAGAAAGTCTTCGCGCTGCTCGGGGACACGCCGGACATGGCCGCGACGAATGCCCAGACGGTAATGCGCATGGAAACCGCGCTGGCCACGGCTTCGTGGACCCGCGTCGAGAGCCGAGATCCATATAACCTGAAAGACAAAATCGACATGACCGGGCTCGAGCAACTCGCTCCGGCCTTCGACTGGCGGGACTATTACCGCACTGCGCTCTACCCGCACTTCGAGGTCGTAAATGTGGAGTCACCGCGGTTCTTCAAGCAGGTAAATGACCTGCTGAGCAACGAGCCACTCGACAACTGGAAGACGTATTTCCGTTTCCACGTAGCGAACTCGTATTCGCCATTTCTTTCGCAGCCCTTCGACGACGAAAATTTCAGTTTTTACCGCGCCTATCTGCGTGGCGCAAAGGAGCAGGAGCCGCGCTGGCGGCGTTGCGTGCAGCACACCGACTTTAATCTCGGTGAAGCGCTGGGACAGGCATATGTCGCCAAAGTCTTCTCGCCGGCGCTGAAGGCGCAGGCCCTGGATATGGTCAACCGCATAGAGGCCGCGATGCGCCAGCGCATCCAACAACTGGACTGGATGAGTCCGGAGACAAAAAAGCAGGCGCTGGCGAAGCTCGAAGCGATTCGCAACAAGATTGGATATCCCGACAAATGGCGCGATTACAGTTCCATCAAACTTACCCAGGACGATTTTGCCGGCGATATTGAGCGCACTGGCGCGTTCGAGCTGCACCGCCAGATCAACAAGATCGGTAAGCCGGTCGATCACGGCGAATGGCTCATCTCCGCCGCCACGGTGGATGCATACTTCGATCCGCAAATGAACGATATCAACTTCCCGGCGGGGGTGCTGCAGCCTCCTCTCTACGATCCCAGAATGGACGACGCTCCTAACTACGGCGACACCGGCGGCACCATCGGGCACGAGCTTACGCATGGCTTTGACGATCAGGGCAGCCAGTACGATGCGCGGGGCAACCTGAAGAATTGGTGGACCAAAGAGGACCGGGAGAAGTTCGATGCGCGCACCAAGTGCGTCGACGATCAATATTCCTCATACATTGCAGTCGACGACGTTCACGTCAACGGCAAGCTCACGCTCGGCGAGAATGTCGCCGATCTCGGCGGGGAAATCCTGGCCTTTATTGCGTGGCAAAGCAAAATCGAAGGAATGAACCTGCAGCCGGTCGATGGCTTGACCCCGGAGCAGAGATTCTTTGTCGGCTTCGCGCAGTGGGATTGCGCCAATGAGCGTCCTGACGATTTGCGCGAGCGCGCCATCACCGATCCGCATTCGCCGGCGAAATTCCGCATCAATGGAGTCGTGGTCAACATGCCGGAATTCGGCAAGGCATTTGGCTGCAAACCCGGCCAGCCCATGGTGCGGCCGGCGGATCAAGTCTGCAGAGTATGGTGATCCGCGGCTCCGCTGGCTGTCGCGGCTGCTCCTTGACTCGTCAGGTTATAAATCCTCTTGCGGAGCCAAAAACTGCCGCGCCTGTCACCGCCAGAAGTCATCGGCTACGGTGACATTGAATATGCGTTTCACGCCGATGAGTCTAAGCCGGGATGGGGGAGTTTCGAATGAACGTGTGTTCTCACCGGCATGATCCATTCGCCGCCGTGACCGTAACTTCCGGCGCGGTATGATTTGCGGACACAAACGGAACCCCTGAAGCACCGGCGGCAGTAGGAGCCTTCCGACAAGGCGAGCGGATCCCCCTCGACGGGTGCGGAAGGTCCAGCTGTTGCCGATCTTGACGGACCGGTAGAGTCGGGCTGCTTTGTGGGTCCTGCTCATGCTCCTTTCCCGCGGGTGGGTATGGGAGCATGTGTTGGCTGGAATGGAGGCGGGACAGGCAGAGGCAGACAGCCGCACGCCAGAAATGTCAAAGCAGATCGCCAGACCCGACCTAAATGCTCAGCTCTAAACGAATTGGTGCCGAAGAAGGGACTCGACTTCCTGTCCTACTGTAAATTGTTGATCCTAATATAACTTGTTGAATGTGAACGGCCTAGATATCTTAGGCCAGTTTCCATATAGTCCCTCCATTCCATGAAACTGCCTGTTACCCCCCCCAAAACAGAGCTAAATAGAGCTATACAATTGTCGAGAAATATCAGGCCAGACTTTTTCATTTTACCCCTCTGCCTGGCTGCCTGACCAGCGGAAGCTCACTAAGCAAGACTCGCTGCCCTGTTAAATCAAAATCGGCCGACTTCGTAGAGCCTGTGGTTCAAGTACCGCTCATCATTGACTTTAAACTTTCAATCTCCCTGCTGGTGCCATTCGAATGTCTTGCCATTCCAATAGATCAGTCCACTTGCACTCTCACGTTTTCCAACTAGAATGGCTTCGCCAATAAGGTGCGGAGGGGGTCCAGATTCAACTCCGCGCTCGACATAACGCTTCCCATAGACTTGCCAAGTGGCTAAGAAGTCCAAATTGGAAACAATGGTCCCAGACACCTTGAACGGAACGCCAGCTCCCAAAACCACCAACTTATGGAGACTACTCAGCCAGATTGCGATTCCCGAGGCATTTCCTGCCTTCGCCTTAATTCGAATTGCGTAGTCAGCTTTTCCGTCTCCGTCGAAATCTCCGCGCAAACAGAACGGATTTACCGATCCATCCAGAACGCAAGATTGAGCAAATGGGCCCAGTTCGGTGGCTTCAAGGACCTCGCCAGGGACATTTTCTATCTCAACCTCTTGGGCCGAGCATTTCGAACTGCCGACTGCAAGGAGGATAATCATTGTAAGAAACACGCGATTCATTCTCATTTGCACGGTCCAATCTCACACTGCGCGAGGTGAAGCGTCTTCCCAAAGTGAATATGGTTCATGTGTCCAGGAGCCCATTCAACATGGTAGTTAACGTTGTTGTCGCTATAGATTTCGTTGAACCCGTTTTCTTTGAATATGCTGATGAGGTCCGCCATTCGAGCATCATCTGCGAGCCCAACGCTTAGGTCGCCTTTGTGAATGGGCTTGACCATTCCCATGATTTCAGGGGCGTCAATCTCGCCAATGGGCCGCTTGCCAAGCTTCGGCAGGATGTCTTCATCCAACCAACCCCTCACCTGCTTTACGTAATCGGGGTCGTTGCCCTTGTTCCAATGGTCAAACCATTCCTCCCCGACCGCGCCGAAGCTACCTTCCGGATGCATCGTCAGCGCTCCGGGTTCCCGCGCCGGTCTTCGCCCTGCCTTTACCTGTGCAATCTCGCTCAACCGCTCTTTGTGGACGGCGATGGGGCTTTGCCCGCCCCTGAGAATGGTGTGGTACTCTCGGTGCTCCATTCGGGCGTCACTGAGGCTCGTCGCCGGGTACTCTCCGGGCGACATGATTTGTTCTTTGCCGTTAAGGTGGAATCTCCATCGCCAATACTTCCCGACCGGAGGCGTCACCCAAAGGTACAGACCACGACCGCCCGATATCTTGTAGGGCTTTTCCCTGGGTTTCGCCTTGGCGACCTGAAGGTCCCTAAGTTTCGCTCCAGCCCTGTGAACCCCCCGTTAATCCACACAACTATACCCATCGCGTACCCGGTTTACAAACGGATTCAGGTGGACGATACCGGACAAGACCGGACAAACCACTTCCTATAATATTGATTTTATTGGGAAATTCGGACAGGAGTGGATCGGATTGAAAGAGGTGGCGATTCTTTGGCGGAATTGCCACTTAAGTTCCCGGCTTCGGTATGCAGCGGAAGGAGAAGTGCTATGGCGGGAACGGCCGCCATCGACGAGGGGCGGCAGATTCAGAGCGCGCGGATGGTGATCTCCTCTTCCGGCGCGACCATGACGGCGTTGCGCAACCGCAAACGGAAGGGGGAAGCCTCCATCTCAATGACGTCGCCCGGCGCCGCGCAAAACCCGTCGGAGAACGACAATGTGGCCGTTCCAAAGAAATGCACGTGGACATCTCCAGGACGGCGAAATTGCGCATACTTGAAATGGTGATGCTCCAGATTTTCGATGCTGTGCGACATGTTCTTCTCGCCGGAAAGGAACGGCTTTTCCCAGACCACCGCGCCGTTGCGCAAAATACGGGTGACGCCGCGCACGTCTGGCGGTAAGTCGCCGGTGAGCAGTTCCGGCCCCAGTGCCGCCTGGCGCAACTTGGAGTGCGCGAGCCAGAGGTAATTGGCGCGCTCCGTCACATGATCGGAGAATTCGTTGGCCAGGCAGAAGCCGAGCCGTAACGGTGTTCCGCCGGGCCCGATAAGATACACGCCCGCAATCTCCGGTTCCTCTCCAGCGTCGAGCGCAAACGCGGGGGAAACAATCGGCCCGCCGGGCGCAGCTATGCAACTTCCGTTTCCCTTGTAGAACCATTCGGGCTGTACGCCGGTTGTGCCGGGCTGCGGCTTGCCGCCTTCGAGACCCATCTGGAACATCTTCATGGAGTCGGTTTGCTCGGATTTGGCGGCGGCCGAGCGGTGCATTTGGTCGCGGCCTTCCGCCGAACCGAGATGCGTGAGCCCGGTGCCCGTCAGGTACAACCGGGCGGGTTCGGGATGATCGATGGGGGGCAAAAATCGGCCTTCCTTCTGTATGGCGTCGAGATCCACGACGTCCACGCCGACCGCTTCGCGAATCGCCGTATCCAGGCTCGTTTCTTGCGCCACCGCGCGCGATGCCAAGTCATAAACTGAGCGGGTGCCGGTGAGCCGAATTGCCGAACCCGCCGCGTCGAGAGCGGCCACAACGCGTTCTCCGGACGGCTGACAGTATTGAATCAGCGAAAAAGGCAAAAAGTTCTCCTTTTGGGATCGCAACTCCGCAGTTTCACGCGAGCGGCAGCCACATGCCTGCGCTCCTGAGGAATCCGTTGCTTTTGCCTCAGGAGCCAAAATTCATTGTCGTTCCGCGCTTTCTTACGGTCAAATGTTTCCGACTCCCTGAGCGTGAGCGAAAACTCCATTGCGCATCGTCCAGTTTGCTTTTTGGTGAAACCGGCGTCGATGATGAGGCATGTCCGACCGAAGCCCCGGAATGTGATTTGATCACCTTGCTAATGGTTCGGGGCTCTTCTGCTGTGTTCGGGCGTACTCGCAGAGGGCGTCCATATTCGCGACGGGGGTGGTGCGCGGGATCTCGCAGCCTGCGGACAGGATGAAACTCTCCCCTAGGGCGCGGTGGCAACTGGCCGCAGCGCGGCGGACGTCGTCGGGCGTGCCCTTCTCCATCACGGCCACGGTAGGGACATTGCCCAGGATAATAGTGTCGGGGCCCATGTCCCGGCGCGCCAGTTCGGCTGACACCTGGGAGTCGATGCCAACGATGTAGTAGCCGATGCGGGCGCGGGGCTTGCAGATCTTCGAGGTGTTGCCGCAGATGTGCGACCGGGTCTTAAGGCCCAACGCCCGCAGCGCCTCAACCAGCTTCACGTGCCAGGGCGCGATCATGTTCTCGAACAACTGCCGGCCAATGAGCGAAGCCGGCGCATCTCCGACGCCCATCAGATCGACGCCGGCGTCCCGTTGCGCGCGGGCGAAGACGATCGCCACCTCGGTGACGAAGGCCGGCAGATCTTCAACGAACGCGGGATCGTCGTAGAAATCGAGCATAAGCGCGTTGATGCCGCGGAGGTTGGCGGCCATGCAGCAGGGGCCCTCGATCCATCCTTCGACGATGAGATCCGCGCCAGCCTTTTCCTTCAACAGGGTTGCGGCTTGGACGCGATCGTGCATTCGGCTGCCGCCCAGCGGGTCGGGCGCCTTCAGCCTCGAAAGCACAGACTTATTCGCCAGCAGGGCGTCGCTTTCAACAAACGCCGGCGGCTGATCGTCGAAGAAGCGGATTTTGGCGCCCAGGTCGGCGCACTCGCGCGCGGGGTCGGAGATGCAGGAAACAAAATCGAGGCCGAAACGTTCGGCGGTGCGCAATTGCGCTTCGGCCAGCACTCGGTAATCTGTGACGCACTGCAGGCGCCTGGCCCCGATCCGGTACGCGGCAAACATCATGGTGATGGGCATCAGGGGAACACGATCGATCGGCCGGTGATCGATAAGAGCAAGGATGCGCTCGCGGCTGTTCATGGTGTGCTCTTCTTTCCACAATGGTTCTGAGCGGCAGTAGCCGGGCGCACGGCATCTTCGGGCGCGGCGCAAACGAATGCTGGCTCGAAATCTTCACGCATGGTATCCGAACCCATAACTCGGAGCAAGGTCGCCGGACACATGATGCACGGATGGGGAACACACCCAAATCCCGCCGCGCAACCTCGATATTTCCTCTGTGCGGGGGCATCCTCAAACCAGCAAATCAAAAAGAGTTCATGTTTCGGGCGCCAGGAAGCCGGAGCGTTCCTTTTTGCGCCGTCTTCTTGAATCCGTCGCGATCCAGGTCAAGCATGGTCAATGATCTTTACGACGCCATTGTCAACGGCGACGCCAAGAAGGCGCGAGCCGCTACAGAAGCCGCTCTCAGCGCGGGCGCCGCGCCGATCGCTCTGATTTCGGAATCGATGGCGCCGGCCATGGGCGAAGTGGGCCGGCTGTTTGAGGCGGAGGAGTATTTCATTCCCGAATTACTGCTGGCGGGCCGCGCCATGAAGAGCGCCATGGAGATGCTTCGCCCTCTGCTGCGCGCATCGGGGCAGAAGCTGTCGACCTCGATTGTGATCGGCACGGTAAAGGGCGACCTGCACCACATCGGCAAGAATATCGTCGCCTCGATGCTGGAAGGCGGGGGCTTCGAGGTGATCGACCTGGGTGCGGACGTGTCGCCGGAGAAGTTTGTGGCTGCGGTGGAGGAAGGCAAACCGCAAGTGGTGTGCATGTCGGCGCTGCTGACGATGACCATGCCGCAGATGAGGACCACGATCGACGCGCTCAAGAACGCAGGCCTGCGAGATCGTGTGAAGGTTCTCATCGGCGGCGCGCCGGTCACCATGGAGTACGCGCGGGAGATCGGCGCCGATGGCTACTGTGATAACGCCAGCGGCGCAGTCGGACTGGTAAAGAGTCTCGTTCCAGCGGCCTAGAGTCGTCGTGTAATAACGGAAAAGACCGAAGCCTTGAATTCCCAGTTCTATCTCGATCTCGCCGCCAGCGGGTTGCGCGTGCCCATCGGCGCCAACCTGGTGCTGCATGAAGAAAGCGATCCGGAACAAGCCCGCCAGGAAGGCTCTACCTTGGGCCGGGTCATCGAACGCGCCGCGCTGCCCTGGGCGGCGCCGATCTGACCACCGTGATCCGCACGACGCTGCGGCAAACCGTCGTGAAGCTCGCCACGGGACACGAAAAGGAGGTTCGCGAGGTGGTGCTTGTCGGCAACACGGTGATGCACCACCTGTCCAGTGGATGCGAGCTGGAGCCGCTCGCGCAGGTTCCCTTTGCCTCACCGCACCTGGGGGAGCAGCGCTTCGAGCCGCGGGAATTGGATTGGCCTTTGCCCCAAGGCTGTGTGATCCGTTTTGCCCGGTGCCTGGGAGGATTCGTTGGCGCGGACATCCTGGCCGGCATCATCGCCACCGGTCTGACGTGCGGCGACGACCTGGTCGCGTTGGTGGACTTGGGCACAAACGGCGAGATCGCTATCGGCAACCGCGGTGCGATCGTGTGCGCTTCCACTGCTGCAGGGCCGGCCCTTGAAGCCGGTGCGATCCGGATGGGAATGCGCGCCGCGACGGGCGCCATCGCGCACGTGTCGTTACGGGATGGACGGATGCAGGCTTCCGTGATCGGCGACGTCAGGCCGCGCGGTATCTGCGGCAGCGGCCTGATGGACACTGTAGCCGTGGGGTTGAAAAGCGGCGCCATTCTGCCCTCCGGCCGCGTCGCCCATGGCGCGAAGCTGGTTCCGATCGTGGATCCGGTCATTCTGTATCAATCTGATATTCGCGAGCTGCAACTGGCCAAGGGCGCCGTTGCGGCAGGGTTCAAGCTGCTGCTCAGGCGGATCGGCGCCGGTTCTGGCGACCTGAAGCGCGTCCACCTGGCCGGCGCATTCGGCAACTATGTCCAGATCGACAGCGCTCTGGCCATCGGCTTGTTGATGGCGCCGAGAAAAGTGATCCATGCAGCCGGCAACACGGCGCTGCGCGGCGCGAAACAGATGCTGCTCGAGCGCGAGGAGCCGGCGTTGCCGCAGCTGGAGCACATCAGCCTGGCCGCGGAGCCGGATTTCCAGGATGAGTTTGCACGCTGCATGGCGTTTCCAGGCATTGCTTTTGGAAACGTGCGCGAATGGAAATATCGGGCCGATGCTTCGAACGAATTGGCTGGGTAAGACGGAGCGAGCTCGTGAGCCGGTGATCTACGTATTCCCAACAGAACGTTCTAGAATTTGGACGGCGAAAGGCCGAAGGGAAATTCCATCTCTTCGGGATGCGGAACTCATTCGGCAGGGAAGGCGGGATAGGGATGAAAGCGAGATTCGACATCGCACGTATGCTCGCAGTGGGCGTGATTGTGGCCGGCGGTGCATTGGCAATTGGACAAGAAGCCGGGCCGGGACTGGGCGCTGCTTCACCCAGACCGCAAGGCCCATGCGATATCTACGCGGTGGCCGGCGACCCCTGCGTAGCCGCCCACAGCACGACACGCGCGTTATATCGGTCCTATAACGGTCCGCTCTACCAGGTTTTGCGCCAGTCGGACGGCAAGACCCTGGATATTGGCGTTGTTCAGCCGGTTGCCTCGCCTGCGCCGGATGCGGGCGGCTACGCGGACGCGGGCGCGCAGGACAGGTTTTGCGCCAACACCTATTGTTGGATCACCACGATTTACGACCAATCACCGAAGCACAACGATCTGACGCAGGCGCCGCGCGGCGGATTCGGTGGGCCGGCCCTGGGTGGGTTCGACAACCTGCCAATCGCCGACATGGCGCCCATTACGATCATGGGCCACAAGGTCTACGGCGTGTTCATCGAGCCGGGGATGGGCCTGCGCCACGACGACCCGCGCGGAACCGCAGTGGACGACCAAGCGGAGGGAGAATACTGGGTGGTCAGCGGCAAGCACTTCAACGCAGGGTGCTGCTTCGACTACGGAAATGCCGAGACCGACAGCCGTGACGACGACAACGGCGCCATGGAGACCGCGTACTTCGGGAATGCCAGTCCCTGGTATAGCGGGAGCGGCCGCGGTCCGTGGATCATGACCGATCAGGAGAACAATCTGGTGGGTTGCGTCAACGCCGATGGCTCCAAAGGTTGCGCCAATCTGCCGAGCATCTCCTGGCGATTCGTGACCGCAGTCGCCAAGGCAGAACCGCACCGCTGGGCGACACTGGGGGGCGACGCGCAAAAAGGCCCGCTTGCGGTGATGTTCGATGGACCGCGCGTGAATCCTACCTATGACCCCATGCGCAAGCAGGGAGCAATCCTTCTCGGCGCCGGCGGCGACAACAGCGACGGTTCACAGGGAACGTTCTACGAAGGGGCGATGACCGCAGCGGGCACGTTTCCCTCAAACACCACCGATCAGCTTGTCCAGGCCAACATTGTGGCTGCGGGGTATGGCGTGGCTCCGCTAAGCGTGACGCCTGCATCGGCAGGCTCGGCTGCGCCGGCATTGCAGACGTTCACGCCGGGATCTTCCCGCGACACGACGGTCACGTTTACGAACACGACAGGGGCGCCGGCAATGGGCGTTCGGCTGAGCCTTGCCGTGCCCACCAATCAGTGGAGTTCTGCCGTTAAAGGCGCCGCCGGGACTTCGAAGACTTTTGATGAGCCGGTGGCTCCGGATGCGAGCGTGAGCGCGACATTCACGGTCACCTCCGGGCCATCGGCCTTTAATGGCGATCTCGTCGGCAAAGCGTCGTGGAGGAACCAGGCCAACGGTAGGAACCAGGCGGAGATAGCAGCCGAAAAGGTGCGGAATGCCAGCCCCATCAAGATCAACGAATTTCGCGTTCACTCCGGGGTTCCCGCTAACCTGACAAACTCGTTCATCGAGCTTTACAACGCGGGCCCCCACAGCATCGACATCTCCAACTGGACGTTAACCGCGCACCCAGCCCAGCAAGCGATTTTCTCAACAGTGACTATCCCGACAAGAACTAAGCTTGCGGCCGGCGGATTCTACCTGCTCGGCCTCTCTAACTCCGGACTGGCGGCGCCCGCGCACGCAGGCGACCACATCATCCATGTCAGGAACACGGATGAAATGTCGGTCGGCGACACGATCAGCATCGGCGCGGGCTCGAACGTGGAAACGCGCAAAATCGCACAGCTCGGAACGGCAGCCAGCAACCACACAACGCTGTGGCAGCCTCTGCCGGACGGGCCGGTGATTACAATTCCCGCCGGCTCGACCAACGTGCCGGTGGAGAGCGTGTCTGGCTTCGTGGTTGGCCAAAAGATCGCGTTGGGCTATGGCGCCACTTACCCCGCAGTCGCAAATACCGTGGAGAAGTACGAGGTCGCGACGGTCACCGCGATCGGCAAACCGGGTACACAAGCCTATCTGGCGGCCGATGCACACGCTGGAGCGACCAAAATCAAGGTGACCTCGGTCTCCGATATCTCCGCCGGTGACACGATCAGGCTCGATATCGACAGTGTTGGACATGGAATCGAGACTGTCACTGTGGCGCATGTCGGAACAGCGGCGAGTCAGACGAATCTCAGTGCTCCTGCAAGCGCCGGCGCAACCCGGATCAACGTCCGCCGGGCAGCGGGTTTCGCGGTGGGCGATACCATCACGGTCGGCACGCCGGCCAATGGGGAGACCGTTACCGTCAGTGGTGTGGGAATTGACGGGCCAGATGGCGCGGCCATCGACTTTACGCCCGCTCTTGCTAAATCCCATGTGACCCATGAGTGGGTTGTGTCTTCCGGCACGGGCCTCGATTTGGCCGTTCCTCTGAAGTTCAACCACGCGGCCAACCTGCCCTTCAGCGATCGCGGAACGGGAATCAGCTTCCAGCCGGCGACGGCCTTTGCCCATTCGAGCAATGAGCCAGTCCAGGCGCTTGGCGCGGGAATCACGCTCGATAGGCCGCTGGCCAACGATCATACGATCGATGCGGTGGTGCGCGACGCCGCCGTGAAGACCGCGGGTTACCAAGGAACGCCGGCGCCTAATCAGTGGTTCGGAGGCCCCGAGTTGACCACCACCACGCCGATTTTTGATCGAACCATCACCATTGAAGAGGGCAGCATGGTGCTGCGGGATGCCTCGGGCGTAGTTGCCGACAGCCTCAACTACGGTGGCCTCGTCGACCCATGGGCTGCCGAGGGCGATCAAGCCGTCTCAGGAGCGCGCCTGAGTGGCTGCTACGCGCCTGCACCCGGCTCAGGCTTCGAGTTATGGTCGATTGTTGTGGCCCCGGTTGACGCCGACACCAGCGCAGGGCGGTTTCCCGATGGCGCCGATACCGGCAGCAACTGCGCCGATTTCCGGACGCAGGCCACCGCCACTCTGGCGGCGGCGTCGCCCGCGGGCGCCACCAACATCAAAGTCTCCAGCGTTGAAGGCTTCGGCGCCGGCCAAACGATCCTTGTCGATTGGGGCGCGAATCGTGAAACTGCCACTATTGCTGCAGTTGGCGCGGCGGGCGCCACTACGGTGCGTACGGCCACCGCCGCCGGAGCAACCGTTCTTCCGGTCGATAACGTGACCGGCTTCAGCAGGGGAGAAACGATCGCCATCGACAGTGGGCAGAACGCTGAGACGGCCGTTGTCTCCTCGATCGGGAACTCCGAAGCCGCCACACTCACAGTCGCCGCGCCGCTCACGAGCGCGCACGCGGCCGCCGTGCCGATCGCCGGCTCCGGCATCAGCCTCAGCACTGCGTTGACCCGGGCACATCCCCGTGCAGCGCAGGTCTCCAACAACATTCCAACGCCCGGCGCGCCCAACCAATATTACGCGAAGAATGATTGAGGGGTTTGCCGCCGGACTTATTCGGAAACACTCATTGTTTGCATGACCTGGTTCCCTCCGCCCGTTATCTCCTTGTCCCCTCAATCCCTGACCGCTGGCCGCTGAAACCTGACCTTTGGACCCCTGGTCTCACGCCCTCGCTCTTTGCCCCGCCAACCGGCTGATTTTCCCGCTCTCCTTCGCCATTTCGTGAACCGCGACCCCTTTCTCCGCCAGCGCCCCCGTCGGGCACGCCTGCACGCACTTGCCGCATCCGGTGCAGTTGCGCGCCGCGCCCCATTCGTCCTTGAGGTCGCTTACAATGCGCGAATAAATCCCGCGCGAGGCCACCTCCCACACGTGCGCGCCTTCCAGCTCCGCGCACACCCGCACGCAGCGCGTGCATAGAATGCAGCGGTTGTGGTCGAGAACAAAACGAGGATGGCTCATATCCACCGGGAGCCGAGGATTGTTGTACGAGTAGCGCACGTGCGTCACGCCCAGCCTTTGCGCCAGCGACTGCAACTCGCAATGTCCGTTCGACACGCACGAGGAGCAGATGTGATTGCGCTCCACCAGCAACAGCTCTACCGCCATGCGCCGGTAAAGCTTGAGCTTGGGCGATGTGGTCAGGATCGACATGCCTTCCTGCGCAGGCGTGGTGCAGGCCGGCAGTAGCCGTCCGGCGCCCGCCAGCTCCACCATGCACACCCGGCACGCCCCCACCGCGCTCAACCCCTCCAGATGGCAGAGCGTGGGAATCTCTTTTCCGTGCGCGCGCCCGGCCTCCAGAATGGTGTCCCCCTCCCGCGCTGTCACCAGTTCGCCATCGATGCGGATCGAAATGGTTTTATTCGCCACCGCATTGCTCCTTTCCATCGGTTTTAATGTGTCTCGTTGGCGCGCAGATCGCAGCGCAGGCAGCGCCGGCATTCTTCCAAGACCTCTTTCGCGGTCAATCCCGCCACCACTTCCTGTTGTGAGTGCGCCCGCACGCCCGCCGGCAAAGAAGGGGCCGCATGCCGCCGGCTGAGGCTGGGCTCGCCCGGAAACTGCCGGCTGTATTCGAAGGCCGGGAACAACCGTTCCCAGCGCATCCCGCCCGCAGCCGCTTCGCCCATCAGTCGCTCGTCTATCTTGCGCGCCGCCAGCTTGCCGCCGCTCATCGCGTTCGACATGTTCGAAGCCCCGGTAATTGCGTCGCCGCCCGCGTAAAATCCCGGCCGGCTGGTTTCCAGCGTGAACCGATCCACAACCAGCGTGCCTTCTTCGGTAAGCGCCAGACCCGAAGCGCGGCAAAAATCCAGGTCGAAGGTTTCGCCCACGGCCAGAATCACGCTATCGCACTCGAACCGCTGCACCTCATCGGTGGGAATCGGCCGCCGCCGCCCCGACTTGTCGTACTCGCCCAGCCGCGTATTCACAATCTCGATCGCCTTCACGTTCCCTTCCGCGTCGCCCAGGATGCGATGCGGCGCGGCCAGAAACACGAACCGCACGCCTTCTTCTTCGGCCGCCTGAATCTCCTCGTCGATGGCCGGCATGTCCTTGCGCTCGCGGCGGTAGAAAATGGTGGCTTCGGCGCCCATCCGCAGCACCGTCCGCGCCGAATCGATGGCCGCGTTCCCGCCACCAATCACGGCCACCCGGCCGCCCGTCGCCACCGGCTGGCGCCGCGCCACCGACTCCAAAAACGGCAACGCAGGGTGCACATTTTTGAGCTCTGTCCCGGGCAAATAGAGCCACGATTCCTTCCATGTCCCAATCGACAGAAATACCGCGTCGAAGCTGTTGGCAAGTT
Organism: Acidobacteriaceae bacterium; assembly: GCA_030041305.1. GTDB lineage: Bacteria > Acidobacteriota > Terriglobia > Terriglobales > Acidobacteriaceae > Telmatobacter. The sequence goes on along the minus strand of JASHOC010000134.1, from coordinate 22,194 downwards.
CGTTCAACGGCAGATCGAAGCCCACGCGCGTGTTGAACACCATCTTCACGCCCACCGCCTCGATCAGGTCCAGCTCTCGGCGGAGCGCGGCCTTCGGAAGCCGATACTCCGGAATCGCAAAACGCAACATGCCGCCCGCCTCGCTCCGCTCCTCAAAGATGGTCACGTCGTGGCCGAGCATGGCGAGATAAAACGCAGCCGTCAGCCCCGTCGGGCCCGATCCGGCAACCGCCACCTTGCGTCCCGTCGCTGGCAGCTTCCGCTCCAGGATGCGCTCCATGATCGGCTCAAACCGTTCCGACTGATAAATCGCGTCGGCGATAAACCGGTGCACCTCGCGCATGTTCACCACTTCGTCGAATGACTGGCGCCGGCAGCGGTTGTCGCACGGATGCTGGCACACGCGCCCGGTCGACGCCGGCAGCGGGTTGTCGAGCACGATGGACATAAACGCATCCTCGTGCCGTCCCTCCTGGTAAAGCTCCAGAAACCGCGGAATATTCATGCGCAGCGGGCAACTGTTCTCGCACGGCGAAACCGCCAGCTCTTGGCAAACCCCTGCCCGGCAGCGATGCGCCAGAATGTGGTCCTCGTACTCCTCGCGGAAGTGCCGGATGGTCGTCAGCACCGGGTTCGGCGCCGACTGGCCGAGCGCGCACAGCGAACACTCGCGAATCATCCGCCCCAGCTCGTCGAGCAGCGCAAGCTGCTCCAGCGTGCCCTTGCCTTCCGTGATCGCATTCAAGATCCGCAGCGCCTTGTTCAACCCCACGCGGCAGGGCGCGCACTTCCCGCACGACTCAGAGTGCGTGAACTCCACAAAGTACCGCGCCACATCCACCATGCAGTTGTCTTCGTCCATCACCACCATGCCGCCCGAGCCCATGATCGACCCGATCTGCGCCAGGCTCTCGTAATCCACCGGCGTGTCCAGCATTTCTACCGGGATGCAACCGCCCGAAGGCCCGCCCGTCTGCACCGCCTTGACCCGTCTTCCGCCCACCGCCCCCTCGCCGATGTCGTAGATGAAGCTCTTAAGCGGCGTGCCCAGCGGCATTTCCACCAGCCCCGTGTTTTGCACTTTGCCCACCAGCGAGAAGACCTTCGTTCCCGGGCTCTTCACGCTGCCCGTCTCGGCAAACCACCCCGGCCCGCGCGTCACGATTGGCGCAATGTTGTACCACGTCTCCACGTTGTTGATGTTCGTCGGCCGTCCCCACAGCCCCTTCTGCGCCGGATACGGAGGCCGCGGCCGCGGCCGGCCCGCAAAGCCTTCGAGCGATGCAATCAGCGCCGTCTCCTCGCCGCAGACAAAAGCGCCCGCTCCCTGCACCAGCTCGATATCGAAGTTGAATCCCCGGTCCAGAATGTTCGCGCCCAGCAGCCCGTATTCCCGCGCTTGCTCGATCGCCCGCGTCAGCCGCCGTACGGCCAGCGGATACTCCGCCCGTACGTAAATAATCCCTTCGGTCGCGCCCGTCGCGTAGGCCCCAATAATCATCCCTTCGAGCAGCGCATGCGGATCGCCCTCGATCTCATTGCGGTTCATGTAGGCGCCCGGGTCGCCCTCATCCGCGTTGCAGATGATGTATTTCTTATCCGCTTTGGCCTTGGCCATGAAGTCCCATTTGTTGCCGGTCAGGAACCCGGCTCCGCCCCGCCCGCGCAGCCGTGCCGCCTTGATCTGCTCGATCACTCCCTCTGCGCGTCCATCGATCAGCACCTTATAAAGCGCCTGGTAGCCGCCCACCCCCATGTATTCCTCAAGGTCCAAGGGGTTGATCAGTCCACAGTTGCGCAGCACAATCTTCTTCTGCCCGTTGAAAAACGGGATCGCGTTCCACGGCGCAATTTCCGGGTAGCCCTGTCCGTAGCGCACCACGCTGGTGATGTGGTCCCACTCCTCGATCTTGCAATACTCGAGGTCGCGCGGAAGCACGCCCGTCGCCACCCCCTCCAGAATTCGCGCCGCGTCGTTCGCTTGTACGCGCCGCAACATCACCAGCGGATTGCCCGGCAAGCGCACCCCCACCAGCGGCTCCTGAAAGCACGCGCCAAAGCAACCCACGCCGATCACGAGCGCCTCCAGGCCGCCGCGATCTACGGCTTCGTTCAGCGCATGAAAGACCTCCTCCGCGCCGTTGCCGCGGCCACAGGTTCCCATGCCCACCGTAATGCGCGGAACCGCAGGCACAAGCTTGGCCATCCCCGCCTCGCGCACCGCGTTGAACGCCCCAATATCCTGAATCCGCGCCATCATTTCCTCCCGTCTTCCGGAACCGCACGCTCCGGATGCCGCAAAGAAGCGGAATCGCCGGACCTCTGCTGAACGTTGATTCCGGCGCCGATCGTCGCTTCGCGCGGTTTCGCAGCGTGCGCCAGGGCTTTCACTTCGCGCTGCAGCGTGCGCTCGTTCACATGGCTGAGAATGTGGTGGTTGATCTCCACCACCGGGGCCAGCGCGCATTGGCCAAAGCAGGCCACAGTGCGCACCGTGAACCGCCGGTCCGGAGTGGTCAGCGCCAGCTTGTCCGCTTCACTGTTCTCGCCGGCCTCCTGACCGCTCAGGCCCAGGTCGAGGCACAGCTTCTCCAGCAGATCGCGCGAGCCCCGGGTGTGGCACGCCGTTCCCCGGCATACGCAAATCACGTTGTCGCCCTGCGGATCGAGGTTAAAGAGCGCGTAAAAGCTCGCCGCGCTGAAAATTCTTGCCGGAGGAATCCCCGTCTCCTCGGCGATGTAGCGCAGTGACTCCATGGAGAGATACTTGTGCGCGTTGGAGGCCTGCACGTCCTCCAGAATGCCCAACAGCGCACCCGGCCGCCCGCGATGCGCCGCGATGCTCTGGTCGATCAGCAATTTTTCCCGTGTGTCGAGAAGTTCAGGGATGAGTCCGCTTGCCGCCATCGCCATGCTTCCTCCCCGCGCGGCGCGCCTGCTGCGCAAGCCTAGTCCGCGATAAACTGCTCCCGGAGCAAAAGGATAGGAAGCACAAAAATGACTCAACCACGCCTGCGCAGGGCTCAAACATCGTTTGCGAGCCTTCGCAGAACACACGCCTCCCCCGGAACCTTTGCTCCAGAGAAGCTCCGGCTCGAACTTTGAGCCTGAACATGGTCAACCGGATGTGTCCGGAGTCACAAACATCTGTGAGGGCGGCCATAGACCCCTGCGCTCGCTCGCGAAGCTGCTATTCCGCGGAACGGAGCTGGGTTGCTGCCTTTGCTTGAAGCCGCCGAGGTTGGCTGGTTCCGTGTCCCGCAAAAAAACGCTGCAGGGCGCCTCCGTTGAAGCTCAACTGCAATTGAAAAAAGCTGCGGGGCGCCGCCTGGGAATTATCGAGCCTGCTTTGGAATCAACCGCACCAGTTCCACACCATGTGCAGGAAGATTCGTTGAGTAGACGGTCGCGAAGGAACCAAGATCATGCTGCCGCCAGACATCGCGGGCCATCTGCTGACCGCTTATGCCCAGATCGCTCCAGTTCACGGTGATCGCGCGCGGCGCGGTGGTCAGGTTGAACAGCCCCACGGCCAACGACCCGTCATCAAGCCGCTTGGCAAGGATGAACTCCGCACTTGTCGTTCGCACGATGGCGGCTTGCTTTCCCAGCGGGTCTTGATCGATGTCAATCACTTCGGCATTGCCGAGAACATTGCGCGTAAATGCATCCAGCTTTGCCATATCGCCGGAGAAGAAAAGCGGCGCGGCCATCAGCGACCACATGGACATGTAGCTGTACTGTTCCTCTGGCGTCAACTGAGTCTGGCGCGCGCCCGAGTTCTGATGCCTGGCGTCGCCCACCGTTCCAATCAGGATGTAGTCCGGGTCATTCCAGCCTCCCGGGCCGGCAAACCTGCCATGCTCCGCATTGGCAAAGCCAATCGAGTAAAACCCCGGCAGGGAGCTCCCTTTCGCCAAACCCAGATCTCCGGTCGTGCGCCAGGAATTTCCGCCTACCTCGCGCCCCCACTGCCAAACATCGCCCATCCCGTATTGGCACATATTCAGCACTACGTCGCGGTCCAATCCTGCTACAATTGCGCCCATTTTCCTATACGGCGCCTGCAACGACGCGATCGTTTGATCTTTCGCGATCTGGCCATAGGAGCACCAGTCATACTTCAGCAAGTCAAATCCCCATTGCGCGAATTGTCGCGCATCTGCGGCCTCGTGCTGATAGGATCCCTCGAAATGAGCACAGGTCAAGGGACCGGGCGAAGTATAGATCCCCGACTTGAGCCCGAGCGAATGGATGTGATTGACCAGGTCCCGCATATCCGGAAAACGCGCGTTCGGTAGGATATTGCCTTGCGCATCACGCGCCGGCCCGCTCAACTCCGGGTCCCCCGAACCCGGCTCCCTCGCCCAGCAATCGTCGATATCGACATATTGGTAGCCAAAATCGGCCATTCCCGAGGCGAACATCGCGTCTGCCGCTTTCCGAACATCCGCGGCGGTCACGTGATCGTAAAAGGTGTACCAATCATTCCAGCCCATTTGCGGAGTAAGTCCGATCGTGTCGCCAACCACAATCTTGAAGGTGCGGCCGTCTTCGCCATACGCGCTTACGGCCGCGAGTTCGACCGTGTATTCCCCGTATTTGGCTGGCGCCTCGCCAGTGATGATTCCCGTTCGACGATCAAGTTTGAGCGATGCCGGAAGATATCTTGCCGAGAATCGGATCGGACGAATACCTGTGCAAGGAATACGATACAGAAAAGGATGACCCGGCCGTACTCCGTAAATCTTTGGTCCGTGGATGCGAGGCGCATTCGGAGGCGTGGGTGTCCTGAATTCTGCGGTCTGCTGGCCTCTCGCATTCCCGTGCGCCACGCCTGACACGATCATAAGCACTGCCAAGATAATGCCCCACCGATTCCGATCAGCAGTCACGCCATCCCCCGATTCGAGAAACGCGCTCGCGTTCCGCAAGTAAGAATAACAGCGCGTTGTACTGTAGCGGTTCTCCAATTGGTGTAGAGCAGAACCTCGAACGTTGAGTGGCGTTTTTCCCAAGAAAACGCCACCTGGCGCGCCCCTCAAAACTCCACGGGAATTGGAGAACCGCCGTAACTTCCGGGATCCCAGTCAAATCCAAAGAAAAACGTGTATCTCGTCTGCCGATCTGAATATCAGGGAGTGTTGAGCGTGCTTTGGCTCCGCCCTACCACGCTGCTCACGCTCGAGCAACCTTCGGCACGTCGGGTCGGTGATAATAGAAGCCGAATCGCTGCGATGACCGCGCCCGTTCACATCTCCGCCACCTTCACCGGACACGGCGATAGATCGACGCGCACCGCATACCTCTGGCTTGCCGCCGCCTCCGGCGCATTGGGCGGCCTTCTCTTCGGCTACGACTGGGTTGTTATCGGCGGCGCCAAGCCCTTTTACGAAATCTTCTTCCACCTCACCTCGCCGGAACTGCAAGGCTGGGCAATGAGCTGTGCGCTCCTCGGCTGCCTGGCCGGCGCCGTTGCGGCGGGCAGCCTGAGCGACCGCTTCGGTCGAAAGCGTCTGCTCACCCTATCCGCTCTCACGTTTGCGGCATCCTCGCTGGGTGACGCGTTGGTCGCGCACTTCATCGTCTTTGTCGCCTGGCGCATTCTCGGCGGGTTTGCCATCGGTCTCGCCTCCGGCGTCTCTCCCATGTACATTGCGGAGATCTCGCCCGCACACCTGCGGGGCCGGCTGGTCTCGCTCAACCAGCTGGCGATCGTCATCGGTATCCTGCTCGCACAAGTGGTCAACTGGCTCATCGCCCGCCCCGTGCCCGCCGGCGCCACCCCCGCCGAGATCCTTGTCTCCTGGAACGGCCAGGCGGCCTGGCGCTGGATGTTCGGCGCCACCGCCGTCCCCTCGGTGCTCTTCCTCATCGCCACGTTCTTCGTTCCCGAAAGCCCTCGATGGTTGGCTACCAATGGCCGCAATCGGCAGGCTCTGCATATCCTCGCGCGCCTTGGTGGCGAAGCTTACGCCCGCCAGGTCATGGACGACCTCCGTCAGGTCAGCGGTGAGCCAGGCAACGTGTCGTTGTTGCGCCAACTCGTCCATCCGGGTGTTGCCCGCGCACTCGTACTCGGCCTTGTGCTCGCCGTGCTCCAACAGTGGTGCGGCATCAACGTCATCTTCACGTACGCGCAAGAGATCTTCGCCGCCGCCGGATACCGGATCTCCGGCATCCTCTTCAACATCGTCATCACCGGCGCCATCAACTTAGTCTTCACGGTGCTCGCATTTGCGGCCATCGACCGCTTCGGCCGTCGCTTCCTGCTGCTCATCGGCATCGCCGGCTTGGCCGCAACCTATACGGTCCTCGGCGCGTTCTATCGCCTCCACGTTCAAGGAACGCCCATGCTGGCGCTCGTGCTCGCCGCCATCGCCTGTTACGCCGTCTCGCTTGCGCCCGTCACTTGGGTCGTCATCTCCGAAATTTTTCCCAACCGCATCCGCGCGGAGGCCGTTTCCCTCGCTGTCACCGCGCTCTGGATCGCCTGCTTCGTCCTCACCTATACATTCCCGTTGTTGAATGCCGCCATCAGCGCCGCCGGCGTCTTCTTCGTCTACGCCTCCATCTGCCTCGTGGGCCTCGTATATCTCTCGCTTCGCCTGCCGGAGACGCGCAACCGCTCCCTCGAAGAAATTGAAACCAGCCTTCGCGGCGCAGAGTAACAAGATCGAAACGGTCGACAACGGAATTCTCCAAGGCGCGTACAGGGCCGCTTCCGGTTGCGGTGCGATGCCTGTTTGTATCCAAGCGGTTCCATTGCCTGCTACACGCGTGCGGATGTGGCGGCGGGCTTGGCCGCGGAGGTGCGGTGAACGCGCAGATTATTGATCGCGTATTCGATGTAACGCGGCGTGAATTGCGGCGGCTCGCCCATGAAACGACAGGTGGCCACCACCTGGTCGACGATAAAGCGTGGTTGATAAGCGGCGAGGTCGAGCCCCTTCTCTTCCCTCACCTTGCCGATGATGTGCCGGAAGATGTCCTCGCGCAGTTCGAGGCCATGGCGGCGGCATACGCCTTCGAAGATGGCGTGGTAATGCTCGAGGCTGGGCGAGCCGATCTCGATTTTGTAAGGCAGGCGGCGCAGGAACGCCGGATCCATTAGGTCCTCGGGTTCAAGGTTGGTGGAGAAGATGACAAGTTCCTCGAAAGGGATGCTGAAGCTCTTGCCGGTGTGCAGCTTGAGATAATCGACACGGCTTTCAAGCGGCACGATCCAGCGGTTGAGCAGGTTGGTGGGGCTGACCAACTGGCGGCCGAAATCGTCGATGAGAAAACAACCGCCCAGCGCCTTCATGTGGAGAGGCGCTTCGTAGAAGTTTCCGGTCGAGTCATAGCGCAGGTCCAGCATGTCGAGCGTCAGCTCGCCGCCGGTGATCACAAAGGGCCTACGGCTGGGAACCCACCGCGCATCGTAAGTATCGCGCTTGATGAAGGAATGCAGATCCTCCTCGTCGCCTTTCACGTGATCGAGCGGCACGTGAATGCTGGGATCGTGGAAGCGAATGATCTGGCCTTCGACAATGATCGCGTAGGGAACATAGATGACGTCGTGAAAGACGTTGGCGAAGCTGAGGGCGACGGAGGTCTTGCCGTTTCCCGGCGGACCGTAAAGTAGGATGGCGCGACCAGAATTCAATGCTGGGCCGCTCTGCTCGATCAGGCTATCGTCAAAGGTCAGATCACCGAGGCCGTTGCGGATGCGGTCGACGGTGACGCGCTCGTTGGTGAGTTTCTGCCGGGCCACCTGTTCGTTGAACTCTGCGATGGTGACCGGCGCAGGGCCCACATAGCGCGACCGGTCAAACGCGTCGGCGGCCCAGCGCCGGCCCTCCTCGGTGAGCGCATAGCTCATATCGAGCAAGCTGTCGGAATTGCGCATGCCCAGGGTGTAGAGCAGTTGCTGGTCGACCGCAATGGCGGCGAGGTCGAGCACGATCTGCAGGGGCAGCTTGATGGCGTCCACGTATTGGCGCACCGAATCGAGCCGGCCCGTGTAGATGAGCTTCATCAGAAGCGAGAGCAAATTCGTCTCGTCGACTCCCGTGGCGGCAATGTCGGCTGGCTCGCCTGGGATTCGATGAATGAAACCGTCAAAGATATGCTGCTCGATTGCGCCGATGGCGACCAGGTTGTCGCCAAGACGCCCGCCGTGTGTCTTGATCCGCTCTACCGCTCTGGCCACGTCTTCTTCGCTCACCAGCCGGGCGCGAATCAGCAGGTCGCCCACTCTCATGCGCGATTCGATAGTGTCCCCCGTCGAACTTCATGGAAATGAGTTCCGCTTGGCCGCTCCTCCCTCTCACCGGCGAGTAGGCCGGCGCGCGGCGGTTCCGGAAAGCCAATTCAGACCAAGCAAGCTGATTGTACTTGATAGGGGATTGCCATTCTTTCGCTTGAATTTTGAATTCCTTGGGCCCGATCGCCGGACTGTACTTGCAAATGCCGGCGCGGAAATGCGAAAGCTTCGTTTCCGGTCAAAGAAAACCGTTGTTGGCTCTGGGCCTCCAATTTGGTTGGGGAGAGCGGCCGTTGTATGCTCGATTCGCGGGGGTAAGCGTCGGGATGATGCACAGGCCCATCCGAGTGATTACGGTGGAGCGGGAGTACGGCTCGCGTGGGGGCGAGTTTGCCCACGATCTGGCGCGGCATCTCGGCTGGCGGCTGCTCGACTCGGAGTTGGTGTGCGCCGCGGCGCGGAAGGCGCGCGTGGATCTGAAGACGGCGGAGAAGTTCGACGAGCGGCTGGATCCGTGGTACTACCGTTACGGCAAGATTCTCTGGCAGGATCCGGTGTACGCGCCGGCGCGGGGCGCCAATGAAGAAGTGTTCGACTCCGAGCGGATGTTGTCTCTGATGCGGGAGGAGATGCTGGCCGCGGCGCGGGAGGGCAACTGCGTGCTGGTGGGCCGGGGCTCGGCGTGCGCGCTGTCGGGACACCCGGGATGCTTTCATGTGTTTGTGTATGCGACGGCGGCGGCCAAGCGCGATTGGTATATGCGGGCGTTTCCCGACAAGGCGGAACGCGCCGATCAGGACCTGGCCGCATTCGATAAGCGTCGCGCCGCGGTGATTCGCAAGTTCTACCACCAGGACTGGTGCGCCCGGGGACTTTACCACATCCTGCTCAACTCGTGCATTGGCGCCGAAGGCATGATCGCTGCGGTTGAAGCAACGACAGGGTTGAAAGCAGCGGGGACGAAAGCTGCAGCGGGCTGAGGTTGGGCGAGATGATCGGCGCAACTCTTGGATGGCGACGGGCGCCGTCGAGCGCTGATCGTCGTCACACCGCAAAACGGCGCACGCGCGCGTTGATGCGGGTGAAGACTTCCCACGGAATGGTTTCACAGGCTCGGGCGTGATCGAATGCGGAGATCGTCTCGGCGCCTTGCGCTCCCAGGATCAGGACTTCGTCGCCAGCCTCGACGCCGGGGATCTCGGTCACGTCCAGGATGGACTGGTCCATGCTGATGCGGCCGACGAGCGGCGCGCGCTGACCGCGGACAAGCAGACTGAAGCGATTGCCGAGGCGACGGTCGAGTCCGTCGCCGTAGCCGGCGGCGGCCAGCGCCAGACGCATGGGCTCAGTGGCCACAAACGACCCGTTGTAGCCGACCACGGCGCCAGCCGGAACCGCGCGCACGCCGACGACTTGCGCCTTCCAGGAGAGAACAGGTTGCAGTGCGGCGCGCGCGGCGGCGAGGGTGGACGGCGCCTCGTCTGCGATGGGAGGGACAAACTCCGGATCGAAGGCAGGAACGATCCCGTAGAGCGCAAGGCCCGGGCGCAGCAGGGCTTTCATGCCGTGGCGCGCTGCAAGATCGGCAATCTCCGGGGCTTGGCCGGCGAGAAGCGCAGCGGAAGCGCCGACATGCAGCCATTCAGCGAAATGGCCGGCCGCGGAGATGCGGCCCAGGGCCGCGTCCAAGCGGGTAAGCTGTTCAGCGGTGATGCGGCCGTCGGCTTCGTCGGCGGCGAAGAGGTGCGTCATGACGGCTTCCAGTTTGAGCGGCGAGGCAGGCGTGAAGTGCGCCAAGACGGCGTCGACCCCATCAGGACCTACACCCTGGCGGCTCATGCCGGTGTCGAGTTCGAGATGGATGGGCAGCGACTCGGGCGCGAGTCCTGCCGCACGCCCGGCGGCTTCCAATTCGCCCAACTGCCAAGGCTCCCAGGCGACCGCGGTGAGGCGGCGGTGGATCAACGTCGCGGCCTGACCGGGAAAAACGCCGCCGATGACGAGAATGCGTGCTCCAGGGCACAGGTCGCGCGCAGAGGCGCCTTCTTCCACGCTGGTGACGCCGAGCCACTGGGCCCCCGCACGCGCTGCGGCCGGGGCGCAGATCGCGAGCGAGTGGCCGTATGCGTCAGCCTTCACGATGGCGAGCAGATCGGCGTACGGCGCCGCCAAGCCGGCGAGAAAACGAAAATTGTCCTCGAGAGCCCGGGTGCGGATCTCCACCCAACAGGGGCGCGTTGGCCTGCAACTTTCCAAGCCTCAGTTTACGGCAATGGTGAATCAACTCCACAGCCAAACCGGAGATCTTCACGCGCCGGTTCGAGTGCGAAGGGCCAGAAGATCGACGATGATTTGGTTTTCGCGGTCGGCGAGTTGCTCGACGGAGCGGTCGCCGGCCTGCTGCGCCACGCCCTCGATGACGGCTTGGCGGAGGGCTTCGGTGAGATCGGGTGCGCCGAGGTGGTCCATCACCCCGCACAACGGGTCCATGAGTTGCTCCATAAAGTGATGAATGCCCCCCGAGCCGCCGGCCAGATGCCATTGCAGGCTGGGGCCCATGACCGCCCAGCGGAGTCCGGGGCCGTAGCGGATGAGGTCGTCAGCTTCGGCGATGCTGAGCACGCCTTGCTCCACGAGATAAAGGATTTCTTTATAGAGTGCGGCCTGGAGGCGGTTGACGACATGACCGGGAAGCGCTTTGCGGAGAAGGATGGGCTTCTTGCCAAGAGAGGTGTAGAACGTCATGGCGCGCTCGATGGCATCCGGCGCGGTTTGCGCACCTCCCACGACCTCAACGAGCGGGATAACGTGAGGAGGGTTCAACGGATGGCCCACGATACAGCGGCCGGGGTGGCGGCACCGCGATTGCAGATCGTCTGCGGTGAGCCAGGAGGTGCTGGAGGCGAGAATGGAATCGGGTGGCGCGGCTGCGTCCATCTGAGCGAAGAACCTGACCTTAAAGTCGCGCAGTTCGGGTCCGCTTTCCTGGACAAAGTCGGCGTCTTTCAGCGCCTCGCTGAGATCGGAGGTGAAGTTGAGCCGGTCAGGCGAGGCGGCCGGTGAAAGACCGACGGCAGCAAGGGTATTCCACGCGCGGGCGACGTAGGCGCGCAGGTGAGTTTCCGCATTGGGGGCGGGATCAGTGGCGACGACGTCGAAGCCGCGCGCGAGACAAAGCGCCGCCCAACTCGATCCGATGGTTCCGGCGCCGACGATGGCGACGCGCTGTACCTCTTTGCCGGGCGACATAAGCGATTGCTCCTTTTGCGAATGCGTCCCAGCCGGGAAGATGGCCCCAGGGACGGGATGCGAGCGGAAGAGGGCCATCGATCATCCGTTGTTCCCGGATCGCACGGACTCCCATTCCTTTCCGCCCCAGGAAGTTTCTCACTTGGATCTGGGAGCCTGAAGCTTGCCAAACGCCGGCGCCGCGGATTTGCCCATCCACTCCCGGCAGCATAAGAAATGGATTCGTTTGTAGGTGTGGTTCTCAAGGTAGGCGAGGTCGTTCATCTTCTTCGCCAACTCTTTCATGCTGCTCAACTTTTTGTCTTTGAGCCCTACTTCCCACCAATCCCACTGCGGGATCGGCTTTCCGAATCGGATCAACCACTCGCACATGGAATCATCCCGCTGCTTGTCGGTCAGTGCTTGGAGCTTGTAGTTCCACACTTGGTTGGGCGGGGAGGTGATGGATCGCGCCGCCTGGGCTCCCGGGTCTCCGCGCATGATGGGATGTGCGAACTCAAAAGTGATGGTCACCGGGTGCTGGGCATAGAAGAGAATTTCCTCAGCTTCTATGTCGGCCATTCCATCGTCGGGATCATATCCGCCGTGGGTGTGGAGCATCATCTCATCGCCCCATTGGTCACCCAGTCGTCGGACGATGAAATCGCCCCATTTTTCTTCCTTCATTGCCTTTCGGCTCCTTTCCGTTTTGGCTTGCGATCTCCTGAAACCTTCGCGGAATGCGGCGTCGATTCAGGAATGGGCCGACATCGGGGTGAACCGGCTGCCGATCATTTTCAACCTGACTCTTGCGGCTACTTGAGCCCGAAGGCGGAGACGTGGCCGTCGTAAGAGACCACAAACACCTTTCCGTGCGCGATCACGGGCTGGCTGAAGTGGTCCCAACTGGTGAGGCTGTCTTGACTGGAAAAGAGCTGCTTGCCGGTTTCAGCGTCGAAGGCATAAAGAATCTGGTGGCCGACGGGGGTGTTGCGCAGCTTGGCGGCAGCGTAGCGGTCACGAATGATTTTGTGTCCGGGATTCTGCATGGTTTGCTCGCCGGAGCCGACGGCAAAGACGACCCCGTTGGCGACCGCCGGCGAATCGGGCGCCTGGTTGACGCCGGAAATCCATGCCGGCTGGAGGGAGAACTTGTCGTCGTTCTCGATGACCTGAAAAGCCATGATGCTGCCTTGTGAGACGTCGCCGTTGGTGTGGGAAAACGCGGGCGCGTTCTTCGAGGGCGCGTTCCACATGGGGACGTAGATGTAGCGGTCGCCATTGGCGTTCTGCCAAGTAGCGGCTCCGCCCCAGATGCCGTATTGCTCCAGCATGTCGGGATCGTTGCCGAGTTTCGGTGAGGCGTAGAGCGGCGTGTTGTGGTCAAAGCCGCCGAGTTCGTTGGCGTCGAGCAGGTATTCGATGCTTTCTTTGGCTCCCGTGGCGATCAAGGCCTGGCCGTGAAAAACGAAAAGTATCGGGCTGCCCGCGCCCAAATCGAGGTCGTGGGCATTCATGTAGCGCCAATTGGAGGGTGTAAAGCTGTCGTCGATGCCCTGGCCGCCCAAGCGGATAGCGACCACGGATTCGGCGAAAAAGCCGGAAGCTGGGTCGTATCGACCGTCGGCGGTTTGCACGTAGACGCCTTCGGGGCCAAGGACCGGTCCGCCGCGGTTCCAGGGACCGGCCGGGCGCGATGCCCCGGTATACACGTGGTTGACGGTGATGTGGTCGGGATCGTGAACATCGGCGGCCACCACGTTGCCGGAAACCATGGAGTGGACTGCTTCGCCGCCGCAGCCCCGCCCCATTGAGGTGTAGACCACGTCATCGACAAGATTGAGGCTCCAGCTTCGCACGTAGGGCGGCTCAATGACCGTGGGGGTGAGTTTGGGGCTGCCGTCGGCAAGAGACGCGGCGCGCAGATCGCCGTCGTTGGTGGTGAAGTAGATGACTCCCTTCTCCTTATCGATGACCGGCGTGGCCTGCTCGGTGTCCGTGCACATCCAGTTGGCATCGTGAACCGGCGCATTGGCGTCGGGAAAGGCTTTTTGCCAAAGAATTTTGCCGGTATCAGCGTCGATGGCGTAGAGGGTGCTGTCCCCGGAGATGGTGTAGGCTACCGTTTTGGCGCCGTCGGCCGTTTGCACGTCTGCAACCACCACCGGTGCGGTGAGCGTTTGCGCCGCGAAGGGGCTGGGAGTGAGGGGTAGTTGCGTGCTCCACAGCAGCTTGAGGTTGGAGGCATTGCTGGGACTCAAGGTGGTTTCGCCGTTGTTCCAGCCGGTGCGTTGCGGATCGTGGCTGAAGGTGAGCCAGTCATCGGTGACCGGCGGCTGGGTATTCAGCAAGGGGTCGAGCTTGGGCATTTGGAAGGGGTGAAACGCGGGGTGTTCCGCGGCCTGCGCGCCGGACGGCGCTACCGCTGAGCCGGCGGGGGACGCAGCTTGCGCCGCGCCGGAAACAGGCAAAAGCATAACTACCAACAGTGTGGAAAGAAGAAGCTTGGGCATGTTGGGCATTTTATCCTCGATTTTAGGAATACGTGTACGAAATCATGGGGCCTTGCCATCCCCACCCCTTTTCAGGACCATTCCGCGTCCACTAGGATAGACGGGAGATAGTATATCGACTCCAGAGAGGTTTCAATTGAAAGCGAATGCATTCTGGGTTGGATTGGCCGCGTGCGCCAGCCTGACAGTAGTGCTTTTTGCCCAACCGGGTTCCTCCACGCGGAGCGGCGTCTACACGGCCGATCAGGCCGCGCAGGGGCAAGCCCTTTACACGCAGCAGTGCGCGATGTGCCATGGCCCGTCGCTCGCCGGCTCAGGCCAGACGCCTGCGTTGGCTGGCCCGGCGTTTCTTCATAACTGGGTTGGTCAGACGGTGGGCGACCTGTCCAGCAAGCTTCAGGCGACGATGCCCGCCACCAACCCGGGGTCGCTCAAGCCCGACCAAGTATCAGAGCTCGTTGCATTCATCCTGAAATCGAATCACTACCCGGCCGGGAAGAGCAAACTGCCGTCAGACCAAAACAGCCTGAACAATATTCATTTCGAGGCTCCGGGGCATTAATTCTTCCTATCGCCGCGCAGGGAAGTTGGGCTCTCGTTCGCTTTCCTGTCGCAGCGATGGTCCCCAGTTCACGGGACGAGACACGGGTCCGGATGGGGCCGAAGTGGTTTTGTGCTCGGACGCGTCGATTTAAGGATTACGGATTAAATCGATGTTCGGGAAGGACGGGAACGGGTGCGGAGACGCCTGCTTGGGGGTGTCGCCCGCGCCTTCGAGTTCCCGCAACCAGGCGCGGATCTCTGTCCGCATGGGACAGACGGCTATGCCGCCGAAATGCGGCGGACGGGACTCGAGGCGACGAAGCGCCCTGCTTAAGAGAGAAGCCGCCCCGACCCGGTTCCCGGCTTGCAGATGGTGGAAGGCGACCGCCATTTGAATCAGCGCCTGCAGAAAGCTTTTCTCCGGCTCTTCCAATTGCAGCCAAACGCTCTCCCAATGTTCGTGAGCCTCGAAGAATTCCGTTCGGCGGTAGCAGGCTAGGCCGTCCGCCAGCGCTCCGCAGCTCCAGTCAAGAGGCGTCATCTCATCTCTCATTCGCGATCCATGTTAGGGGCGGACTCCAAATCGCTCACCTCCACCCCCCGTCATTGGCATTCCGGAGCTACCCAGTGCTGTCGAGCGCTCCAGGGCGCCCTCGTTTTGTTTTAGCAAGCGGCGGCGCGCGGGGAAAGTTCATGACAAGCTCAATCGAAATAGAATGAAGTACGTCATGCAGAGCAACTCCATTGGCGGCGATTGGGTGGGTCGCGTCGTGGACGGAAGTTTTCCCCTGCTGGAGTGGCGAGGCGACGGGGACGGAAGTTCCGTTTACCGTACCCGCCGGCAGGAGCCTGAAGATCGAAAGGCCGCCATCAAACTCATTCCTGGAGATCGCAACGCCGTGGAAGAAAGGCTCGCCGAATGGGCCGCGGCGGCGGAGTTGTCCCATCCACATCTAACGCGCGTATTGCATGCTGGACGAGACTCCATCGACGGCGTGGAGCTGGCCTACGCGGTGACGGAATATGCCGACGAGATTCTCGCCAACGTGCTTCGGGAGCGGCCGCTCACGGGCGGCGAGGCGCGCGAAATACTGGAGCCGGTTCTCGACACACTGGCCTACCTGCACGGCCAGGATTTCGTGTATGGGCGCCTGAAGCCTTCGAACATTATGGCCGTCGACGACCGGCTCAAGTTCGCCGGAGACGATCTTTATCGCGCCGGCCACAGCAGCCACGCCGCGGCGGAGCAGGGGGTGCATGCAGCGCCGGAAGCCTTCTCAGGAACCATTTCGCCGGCGGCGGATCTGTGGTCGCTGGGGGCGACCCTGGTGGAGGTTTTGACGCAGCATCCGCCAACATTCGACGTGCAATCGAATCGGGACCCGGTGGTGCCCGATTCTGTCCCTGAACCATTCGCCGCCATTGCACGTGCGTGCTTGCGCCGCGACCCTGCGGAGCGGGCAACGCTCGATCAGGTGAGGAGAATGCTCGAGGGCAAACCGGCGGCGCCAATCGAGGGGGCGAGCCCGACTCCGGAGACCACCTGGCAGCCGGTGAAAACCGGGGCCGGAGAGATCGAGACCACGACCAGCGAAGCGACGAGGAGCGACGGCGACACCACCTTTCGAGCGAGAACAAAGAGGCTTGTGAAGAATCGCGTGGTAGCGCTACTGGCTCTGTTGGTTGCGGTCGCGGCGACGATCGCGATTTTTGCGGCGCTCTCCCGCAAGGCCCCGCGGCCGGAGCCTCCCGGGAATCAAGCGCAGGCGCCTTCGGCCGCGGAACAAGGGAAATCCCAACCGGCTGAAGGCTCGACGGCGAGGGAAAGACTGGACGGGAAAATTCCAAGCCGCGCAGGGGTGACAGAGAAGGGCGAAGTTGCCGACCGGGTGATGCCCGAGCCGGCTGTGAAAGCCAGCCAAACCATTCACGGCAAAGTGCAGGTGGAAGTACGCGTGGTGGTTACTCCCGACGGAAGGATCTCAGACGCCGCGTTTGCTTCGCGAGGAGTAAGCCGTTATTTCGCCAATTTGACGATGGGCGCGGCGCGGCAATGGAGATTCGCTCCGGCGCGGGTGGGCGGCCAAACGGTGCAAAGCGTTTGGGTGCTGCGATTCGTGTTCCGGCAGGGCGGAGCGGAAGCGAGCGCGAGAGAACAATCCCCCTAAGCGCGTCATGCTGGCTGCTTGAGGAAGTACGCCAAAGGGATCGGCCGGCGTTCTACGCTTTACGGCAAACAGTCGCTCCCGGGATCCGGCTTTTTACCCCACGGACGAAAAGCCCGTCCGTGGAGGATCCGGGGTCTTACGCGACTTGATCAACGGGAGTGGGCAGAGCAGAGCCGGGCATGATCGCGATCGAGGGTCGGGCGACGGGGGAGCGCGGCGCGGTGGCGGCTTCAATTGGCCGCCCAGTCAACATCTGCCGCACTCGTTCGGCCGAAAAGAACCAATCCGGGGGCAATTTCTCGAGGATGCGGGCATCATCTCCATCGGAAACCCATTTTCGCTCTTCCCAGAGGATGGCTTCGCCGGCGCGATTGAGGGCCTCGCGCAGTTTTTGCGCGATTTCGCATGGCGCCGCCAGGTAAATGCGGGGCAACTGGTCGATGGTTACGCCGAGGAATTGCACCAGACAGCAGACCATCCGTGCGTCGTGCTTATCGAGCCACATGTCGATGGCGCGGTGGGACTCGGTCATGCTGTCGCCGCGAGCGGCGGCGCGCTTCTGGTAGGCCTGCGTGAGGTCCCACCTTCCGTCATCGCTGGCGAAGACGCTCACTTTAAAAAGATTGCCGGAGCGGGTGAGGACGAGGTCGTGCCACGGCCTCTCCGGGCCAGAGAGAACCGTCACCTCGAGCCCGCAACGTGCGAACTGCGCCGCGGCAATGCCCGACGCACTGAGGGCGATTTGCCATTGGGGCGGCCTGACCGGGGAATGAACAAGAACAGGCATTGATTTCTCCTCAAGCCGAGCGTCGTTTCCGCTGCGCCCGACGGGGTAATCCCGCTGCGCGGAATTTTGCCATCTTCGCATCTTCCTATCGGCAAAAGTCTAAAGAGCGTAAGGCCGCACAGCACTTTTCCGAACGATTGCAGGGTTCACGAACTCTTCCGGGGCGATCTCTGCACGCTCGCATACGGAAGACTGGGCTGAATGTTAGAGGAATTTTACAGGCGTTTGCTTCTCCGGCGGTGATAAAAGTCACTTCTCTTGACACTTTTGTAACCAGCAGGGCTTTCCCGGATTCGACACCCGGGTCATTATCCCTTGTAACCTGGTGCGGCGGGATTGGAGCCCGGTCCCTTGCTTCGAACAGGAATGGCCGGCCACGTAGAGGCAGAAATGGGGCGGAGCGAAATTGGCTGCTCTTTTGCGAGAACGAGGAAGAATAATGGTCAAGCGCCCACAGCAAGAGCGGACGTGGGTACAAAGCTGATTCCGGCCGAAACATCGACTGCGGCCATTTGAAAAGCTGGATGGTGGAAGGTATAAAGCGCGAGCTCCACGCGGTCGGATACGCCGACTTTGTCGAAGACCGACCGCAAATAGTTCTTGACGACCTGTTCGGTGGTTCGGAGCGCCTGGGCGATTTCGCGGTTTTTCATTCCTTCGCCCAGGAGCGATACGATACGCAATTCGGACCGGGTGAGCTGCTGCGCCGCCCTGGTTCCGACCAGATCGCGTTTTACGGGAGCCGCGACCGCGGCTGCGACGAAGGAGGCTCCGCGCTGAATGCTGCGGGCGTGATTTAGGACGTCGGCGAGCTCAGAACTGCGCCGCAGGATGCCGGCGACGCCGGAGGCGGCATAGCGGAAACTTGATTCGGTGTCCTCGACAATGAGAACAATACGGCTGCCCGCCGTGTGGGCAAGAGCGAGCAAGCTGGAAAGAGAATCCACGACCCATGTGGAAGCCAGGATGAGGGCGGAAGGATGGCGCGCCGCGGCGTCCCTGAGCAACTTCCAATCTGCGCATTGTTGTACGACCTGAAAACCGGTCTGAGACGAGAGTACAGTTGCAACGCCAGCGCGAAAAACCGGCTGGGTGTCGGCGACGATTACCCTGAACATGGATTCGTTTTCCTCCAGCGCGGACAGGTGTTCGGGAGGACGCGAACGAGGAACTGCGGTTCAACATGGCCCGAATGACCCTACCATCTCACGGAGGAGTTGCGGCCTCTGTGACGGAAGTCACGCAATAGAGTAATGTAGTAACAGCAGCAGCAGGTGACTCGGGGGGCCGGGCAGTCCCGGGGCCATCCCTGACTTTCAACCTTGCCAATGGATCGGCAGGATCAGGATGGCCCCTCCGGCACTACGCTCTCGCCGCCTTTCAGTCGAAAAAGCCGCGATCCTCGTCCGTGAGATGGGCTTTGGCCGCCGCCACATTGAAGGTGATACCGAGACCCGGCTTGTCCCAAACATCGATGAAACCGTTCTTGACGATGGGGTCGGGCAGGCCTTCGACAATGTCGCTCCACCACTCCGGCTGGGCCTTGGCGTATTCGAACGCAATATAGTTCTGCGGACAGACGGCCCCCAAGTGCACCTGCGCGGCGACCCCGAAGAGGCCGTCGAAAATTCCGTGCGGGGCGACCTGGATGCCGTGGAGATTGGCGTATTCGGCGATCCACTTCAATTCGGCGATTCCCCCCACATCTTCCGGGTCGGGGCCGAGCACGTTGACGGCCTGGGTTTCGATCAGGTCCTTGAAGTTCTCGCGCAGGTAGATCTCCTCGCCGGTGTGAATCCGCGTGGAGGTGCTTTGCGTGACCTCCTTGAAGACCTGGGCGTTGGGGTAGGGCTCGTAATCGCCTGTAATCAGGTCTTCGAGCCAGGCGACGTCATAGGGCTCGACCGCGCGCGCAAAGCGGATGGCGTCCTTGACGGTCCAGCCGGGACCGCAGTCGAATGCGATTCCGACGTCGTCGCCAGTGGCTTTTTTGGCCGCTTCGACGCAGGCGATGACATGGTCGATGCCGGGTTGCCTGAGCAGACCGCGATCCATGTAAGGAGGGTTCCGTCCCGTCCAATGCCGGCCGTACCAGGCGTCCGGGACGGCGTTCAACATGGCGTCGTTGTGGAAGCCGACCGGCAGCTTGATCAGCGTGTAGCCTTCTTTGGCGGACTTGACCTCGGAGGCGAGTTCGCCGTAATCCTGGGGGGTGCGCGGTACGATTTTGGAGTTGTTTTCGGAGTTTCCATAGGGACGCACGCGGTCGTGGATCTTGCCGCCCAGGAGTTTGTAAACGGGTAATCCGGTGGCCTGGCCGGCAATGTCCCAAAGAGCAATCTCAATGGCGCTCACCGCCGCGCCCCAGGGCTTCATCGCGCCCATGCGGCGGATTTTGAGCATGATCTGGTTCACGTCGGTGGGGTCTTCGCCGATCAGATATTCCTTATAAAACAGGACCATCGGCTTTAAATACGGCTTCGCGGACTCGGCTTGCCCGTACCCGGAAATGCCTTGGTCGGTCACTATACGAACCGTGGGGTTGCGGCCGATAATGGCGCACCGCAGGTCGGTGATCTTGATGGACCCGCTGCCCGCCCGTCGTTCCCCGGTCATCATTTGGCTCGCTTGGGCGGAAAGCGCCGTTGCCGCGGCGATGCCTGCTCCCACAAATCCTCTGCGTGTCCAATTGCCCATAAGTTCCTCCTCTGCGGATGCCCCTTCTCAAGCGTTTGACTGGAATTTGCCGGCGACCCCGGACCGTCCAATTATACTCGGGACACCGCAAGCCTAGCCGCAGGATGGAAAGCGATGATTGCCTCCAAGACCAGAAGGCCGGCTGCTTTGCGTGCTGGCAGGCCAAGCCGCGCTTTCCTTTTGTTCTGCAAATTGAGAAGGAGAAGTGCGACAGAGAAAGGAAGGAAATAGCCAGTGGGAAGGATTTGAAGCCACCACCCTCTGCTCCCAAAGGCGATGAAGCGATTTATCGAGGGCGATTGAAAATTTTACCGGAAATACTCGCTCTCGATTGAGCGGTTGGCGGACGACTTGTCCCGGCTTGTTAAATCCCATTGCGTTCGGATGCCTGGAACGCTAAGAATTCATCTACACCGATTCGGGCCCTCGGATATAATCAACTGGTCAGATAGTCAGTTTGCCCTTGGAGCGTAAACCGCGATGCCGCGCACTGCAACTCGCCGCAGAAAACCCATAGGCGGATCCGCCTGGATTCCTCAAAGCATGGAGCGGTGGAAACTCGAAGATGCTAAAGCGCGGCTCAGTGAAGTGGTGCGGCTGGCCGGGACCGAGGGGCCTCAGTTGGTGACGATTCGCGGCAAAGAAGCAGCCGTGATCCTTGCGCCCGAAGCGTACAAGCAAATGCTGCCCAAGCCCAAGGGACATCAGCCGCTGGTTCGCTTCCTTCAGGGGCTCGGGCTATCCGATCTCGATCTGGAACGGGAACCCGATGCCGGAAGGGAAATCGCCCTGTGAATGGTTGGTTGCTCGATACCAACGTCATTGCCGAAGTGAGCGGCGCCAAACCCCACCCGAAAGTCGCAAAGTGGATCGAGTCCGTGCCGGAACACACCCTGTTTCTCAGCATTCTCACCATCGGCGAATATCAGAAAGGTATCCAGCATTTGCCCCTAGGCGGCAAACGGCGTCCTCGCCTGCAACGGGCGGTCGTGGCGCTGGAGTCCCGGTTCTCAGGACGGATGCTTTCTATGTCGGATCGGATCGTGCTGCGCTGGGGAGCGATCAGCGGTGAGGTCAAACGCCTGACCGGTCACTCTCCCTCAGTGATCGATACGCTGCTGGCGGCCACGGCGATTGAGCACGACCTTTACCTCGCCACGCGGAACGTCATCCATGTCGCCAACAGCGGGGCGGCGGTGTTCAATCCCTGGAAGGACGATCCGGAGCAGTTCCCGCTTTGGGCATAGGGGTGTCAGGAAGAATGCAAATTTCTTGATATTGGCTCACGCCCGCGCTGGCTTCAGCGCCCAGAATGGTGGGAACCGCCTGAAATACCAATACTATGGCCGGGGCGAGGGATTGTTGCGACGCCGCTTAAGGCGCCACAGGAAGCCGGGCGCTCGCTTCGCATTGAATGCGGCGTTGGCGTGCGGCATTTTGATTGAGTAGGCTCCTCATTTTCTTCGCGAGGAAACGTATGTATGATTCAGTTCTTCAAGGAGAGTTGGCGATGGACGAGACGGTGAAAGAACCCCATGCGGGGAGAATCGATGAGCACAAAGCGGCAACGGTCAGCCGTCGGACACTGCTGGGAGGGATGGCGGCTCTGGGTGCGGGATTGGCCGGTGCGCTTGCCGGTCCTGGCAGGATGCACGCACTCGCGCCGCCGGCCCCGGACTCCGAAGCCGAAACGCCTCCCTGCCTGCCAAGCAAAGTGATTGCTGGGATTTGCGACCACTATAGCGCCGGCGATCCGGAAGCCTTCGCCTTGTCCAAGCAGATGGCTACAACGTGGGTGAGTTTTGCGCGCAGCGGCCATCCCAACCATAGCGGCCTTCCGCATTGGCCCGCATATGCGGCGGACGGCCGTGCGACGATGGTCTTCAACGCGCCGTGCGCCGTGCGCCACGACCCGGAGGGAGAAGGCCGGAGGGAGAAGGATTGAGGCGGATCGGGGGCGCATCATCGAATCGTCAACGGCTGGCGCCGCCTGGGAGCACGTGACAGGCC
>JASHOC010000133.1 GCA_030041305.1 Acidobacteriaceae bacterium | reverse complement strand
CAAGCCTCGATGTCGCGCAAACTCTCGCGATAGGTCAACTGCGCGAAGACCATCGCCAGCTACTGATCGCGGCAGGTGAAGTTGTGGCCATGCGCATCGCCGCGATAACGCGCCACGCACTTTTCAAACTCGTACCACGGAAGTTGGCCCATCAACTGCGCCAAGATCGTCTGTCCAGCGTTCACTCTTCATTTTCACAAAAGTGAGCGCCGGGGACGGGACGAAAGGGTCAAGCGAAATTCAAATCGAAAAAACGCAAGATGCTTCTATCACTATGATTATGCGTTCTTCATGCCGCTCCTTGGGAGTTTAGCCGGACAGCAGTGTAAGAATATAGCGGACCGGAGTAAGGATTTCCGTATGAGAGTCGATCTCAGTACGCGACCGTCCCGCCAGTACGCATTCCGGGCAGGAACGATCTCGCTCATGCTCACCATCCGCCCGGCATGCAGATTGCCCAGAGACTACGAGTGCCCGGTGGACGGTGAGGTGCTGGTGCAGTTGCTGCGGCAACGGACGGATCTGCCGGGCTATATCCTCGAGGGCTTTGAAAGAAAGCTCAGCAGCCTGACCGAAGCGCGCTTGCAGGCGTCGAACTCAGCGAGAGTGTACTCACCGACATCGGCTACTTTATCGAGTAACCATTTCGGTAGCTGCCTCCGAACGAGAGGCCAGTTCCTGGCTTGTCGGCAAGTCTGCCCTTTGACGGATTTTCACTGGGCATCCTGCAATCTCCGGTTTTGCCGGTCAACCACCCTGAACTACTCCAGAACTTTCCTTTCCGCTTTCGCGCACTCGGTGGGGACATCCTTCAGCGTGGGCTCAGGATCAGGCTAGAATTCGCTATCATTGAGCATCGAACAGAAGTCCTCCAGCGAAGGATTGTTCCCCTTGAGGGCGTTCGGTGCACCGGGAATTCGTCGACGAGAAATGCGATCGGTACCCGCAGACTTATATAAGTGTTACTCAAAAGGCCCGTCAAGAGGGTCCGCCTGGATTGAACTACGTTCAGAGTATGTATTTATCTGGATATTTATCCAAAGCCCCGGCATCCTGGCCGGCCACGAGAACATCAACCGGGAGCTGGTGCACCGTGGCTACGCCGTCTTCCGCGAGGATCTGGGTGGTGCCGAACAGCAGGCCATGCACGGCTGGCTGAGCCGCCTCTTCGGCCATTACGCCGAGGAGATGTTCTTCGCGGGCGACCAGCACTTCCTCAACCCCATGCGCTATTTGCCCACTCCCTTCCATACCAAGTACGCCCAGCAACGCACCCCCTTGAGCCAGTACATCCAGCAGGAGGCGGTGGGCATGCGCATGTGCCGCTGGAACCGGCCGCTGCACGACTTCCTGCTGCCCTATTTGCGCGGCGTGATCGTCGCCCGGGTGACGGGGCAGGATGCCATTCCCGGCGAGCATCGGCAGGATCTGGACAGGCGGACGGAGAGGGCCAAATCACTGGCCACCACGCCTTCGTTGCGCGCTGCTTTTCAGCCCTAACCGCATCAAAATGAAACAAGCGACAGAATCCGCAACAGTTTCACTTCTGGGAAGCTCTTTCGAAAAACCAGTCCGTTAAAAAAGTGAAATTGAGGAACCCTGATCCCTGATCCCTGTTCCATGTTCTCTGAGTCTAAATCCCCATATTTCGAATAGACTGCGGCCAAGTCGGATGCACTGAGGAATTTGTAATCATTTCTGCATCGGAAATCGAGGCTGCAAGAGTAATTTAGGCCCGATGCCAGGTGGGGGAGGGGCCAGCCAAAATACCGACAAGGCGCTGTTTTGCTGCGGGAGAAAACCAACATATTCGGCAAATGGACGCTCGCCCTCAGAGGGCGACCATGCGATCAATGAGCAAGACTCTACCGTTCGATCGTAGTTCTGAATGAGTGCATCACACCGGCAATCAGCGGAAGTGCCTTGAGTGATGTTGTGGTGTGACAGAAGCTGCTCCAAATGATTTGTCATCTTGTTGTGTCGCTGCCGATACACAACCGTTGAGCTTTCGATGACGGCCTTGCGTTCCTCTTCATCGAGGATTGGCTATGGCGTGGGCCGCTGGGGACCGCTGTTTCGCGCGAGGTGAGATACGTCGCATCTGTGCATCTGTCATCGTGTCCGCGGCAAAAGCGTCCGTTAGGCCTAATTGGCCGATGAGTCCAATGAACCCCCTTGGCGGCGGTCCGGTTTTCGACGCCGAGTTTACCGTAGATGTGCTCGAGGCGTTTTTCGACGGTTCGCACCTTGATGGAGAGGATCGCCGCGATGGACGAATTCGACTTGCCCCGCGCCACCCAGCTCCGAATCTCGCTTTCCCGCTGCGTGAGTCCTTGAGGCGCCGCGGGCGAGAATCCGGCAGACGCAACCGCGTCCTCGCGAAGCGAAAGCAGGAATTGTTCTTGATCGGGAAAGAGGTGGACAGTGACCTGTTGATGGGCGCTCATGAGAAACAACGGCATGGGAACACCGAAGCTGGAGAGGCAATGCGACTGATCTCTTACCCAGTCGAGGAAAGGATCGGGAAATCCGCCGCTCGTCGGCTTCTTCCCGATGTATTTCCAGAGCAGGAACCGATCGCGGCGCGAGATGAGCATTACTCTACGGCGGTTCTCCAATTCCCGTGGAGTTTTGAGGGGCGTGCCAGGTGGCGTTTTCTTGGGAAAAACGCCACTCAACGTTCGAGGTTCTGCTCTACACCAATTGGAGAACCGCTATAACCTCTCTATCCAGAACAACGAGACCCTCGATTGCCCTCTCTTCTCGCCGGGCGAGCGCGAGCGCCTGGGGCAGACGCAAAAATCTGGGTTTTTTACCCTAGGGCGCCTCGTATTTATCAATTTCCGGAAGATACCAACAATGCGTGTTTGCACGTATTGGGCCTCTTCTGGAGTCTGGCCCATGGAGTCTCGGAGCGACCGGAACTGTAACAGCGCGGCGTTAGAGCCCCTCGGCGGAAATCCTGGAGTCAGCATAAATCTGACCGTTCCCTACCTGGAGAGATATTTCTTCGGTTTTCATCGGGCGATAGGCCGCAACACGGTGTTCGAGATGAACTATTTAGGCAGTGATGGCAAACATATAGCCAACGGGATAAGCGTAACGCCAAGCAATCCAGCGGCGTGCCTCGCGCTGGATGCGGCCACGCTCGCCCCTGGACAGACGCCCTGCGGTCCTAACCTGGAGACCATTGACTATACGTTGGCGAATGGCAGTGCCGTTCCGGGTTCGCGTACTCTGAACGTTGAGGACAACTGGCTCTGCTTCAGTAAAAATTCGTTATACGAATCGGAAGGTCTCTCTAACTACCACGCGCTGGATGTGGAACTGAAACACACCAGCACGCATTGGGACGCTCTGTTCTCCTACACCTGGGGGAAGTCGATGGATGAGGGTTCGACTCAAGGCGGCGCTGTCTACGTATACAATCCGCATGCGAGCTATGCCCTTTCGGCGTACAATGTGCCTCAGTACCTTGTCGCCAGCTACACTCTCCATCTGCCCTTCGCGCAATGGACGTCAAATCCGGCGGCGAGGCACATCATAGGTGGTTGATCCATTTCCGGTATTTCGAAGTTCGCAGGAGGAGTTCCGATCGCCCTGTCGGAAAGCAATGACAAAGCCCTCTGTTCCTGCGGCGGCGATGTACCGAACTACAGTCCTGGAAACTTGTTTGCAGGGGGCCAATGGAAACAAGAATCCGCGAGATCGCAAGCCTTATTTGAATAGGTCCCTCTTTTCCTAAGACGCACTCGGTGCGCGGCAGATCTATGCCTAAGTTTTTCCCGGGGGCCTGGACTCGACCATACGGATATGGCTCTTTTGCGGGATTTCGTGATTCACGATCGTCACGACATCCAGTTCTGCATGGAGGCGTTCAACTTCCTCAATCATGCCGAGTTCAACAACCCAGCTGGGGTCGTCAACAGCACATCTTCCTTCGGGGAGGTAACGTCAGCGGTCGCGAACCAGCAGCGTGTGCTGCAGGCGGCTGTGAAATATCATTTCAAAAAAGGAGATTCCATGTCGGATTCCAAATGGAGCGGTAAAGTCACGCGAAGAGCTTTTCTCCGTTCACAGGCGGCGTTGGCAGTAGGTGCGGCAACTCCCATTTCAGCGCTGGCGGCCCATACCAACACGCAAGCGGGGGTAGATTACTACGATAAGCTGGGGGTACAAACATTCCTCAATGCAGCGGGCACATACACGGATCTCACCTCGGCGTGCATGCCGGAGTCGGTGCAGGCGGCAGTTGCGCTGGCGGCCAAGCGTTGGGTGCATCTCAAGGAGTTGCAGGAGAAGTCCGGCGCGTACATTGCCAACCGCCTTAAGTGCGAGGGTTGTTGCATCAGCGCAGGGGCAGCTTCGGCGATCACGCTGGGAGCGGCGGCCTGCATCCAGGCGGCTAATCATTGCAGGCCTATGGACATTCCCCGCTTGATCGGCTCCCCGCAGTATCCCAAGAACGAGGTCATCGTGCAGGTTCCCAATGGATATGACGAAGGGATCTTTGTGTGTGGCGCGAAGACCGTGGTGGTCAATTCCCTGGACGAATATAAAGCGGCCTTTAACGCCAATACAGTAATGACCAGAGTCGAAAACGCGGCCGAGGTGGTAAAGATCGGCCAGGAAGATTGGCTGGCGGTGGCGCACGAGCACGGCGTGCCTTGCTTCCTCGATGCGGCAGCGGACATGCCGCCCATCGAAAACCTGTGGAAGTACACCCAGATGGGCTGGGATCTTGTCTGCTTTTCCGGCGGCAAGGGAATCCGCGGGCCACAAGGCGCCGGGCTGCTCCTGGGCAAAAAGAACCTGATTGACTTGGCCAATGCCAACAACAACCCCAACGAAGGCGTAGGCCGGGGCATGAAGGTGGGCAAAGAGCAGATTGTCGGCATGGTGGCGGCCGTAGACTGGATTCTCTCCCAGACCGATGAGGGCATGGAGAAACAATCCCGCAAACGACTGGCGCTGATCGCCGACATGGTGAAGGACATTCCCAGTGTAAAGACGAGCGTCATCGTTCCAGCGACCGCCAACCATTTTCCTCAACTCGTGATTGAATTCGACCCGGCCGTGATCGGTGCATCGGCGCTGGAGCTGGAAGCTCGTCTGGCCACCGCAACGCCGGCCATTGAAATCAATCCGCATACGGGGAGCACGCGGGCTTCGCAGGGGGTGGATCCACAACCGAATGCGCTTGTGGTCGTCGCCCTTCTCCTGTTCCCGGGCCAGGATGCGACCGTGGGCCGGCAGATTCGCAAGGTGCTCAAGAACCCTAAGTCTATGGGAACTTATAATCCGGCGATGGCTGCGCCTCACTTGTCGCGGCAATACGGCCAATCTTAGGATCGGTCTACGGGCGCCTCTGACCGGCGGTGGCTGCGCCGGTCAAAGGGTTCAGAGCGTGAGGCAGCGGCTAAGGTGAAGGACACACCGTAATCGGGATGATTTCACTAAGCCCCCGGAATTACGTCCCCTGGTAATTCTGCACGCGAAAGAAATCCTTTATTATCGCAAATAAGGAAGCAGTCTTCGGGATCGCTGGTCCTTGGAAGGACCCTTCATGCAGCTTAAAGGTAGCCGGTTCGCAATCCTGTTGGTTTCTGCCGCACTGTTCCTGTTCGCAGAAATGTCCGTGATGGCACAGGGGCCGGGGAGTGGGGACAATCGGGGAGCTCAGCAGTTTGCGACAGTTTGCGCGAGCTGCCACGGTTCCGACGGAACAGGCGGCAAGGCTCCATCGCTTATGGCGCCGAACATTGTCGCGCTCTCCGATGCTGAGCTGATCAAGGTTGTGCATGACGGCACCGCCGCGGGCATGCCTTCGTTTGCGCAGCTTGGGGATGCGAAGATTACCTCCATAGTGCGGTATCTGCGTACTCTGCAAGGGCAAGGCAACATGGCAGGCGCGGCGGCGGCGACTGGAGACGCGGCGGCTGGACGCGCGCTCTACTTTGGCAAAGCACAGTGTTCGAGCTGCCATATGATCCAGGGCAAGGGTGGATTCATTGCCTCGGACCTAACGGCCTACGGCCGGAGCCATGCAGCCAACGCGATCGCGGAGGCAATCGTGAAGCCGGATAACCCCGTGGCGCCGGAATCGCGCGTGGTTGAGGTGCAGACAAAAACCGGAAGGAAGCTTACCGGCGTAGTGCGCAACGAGGACAGCTTCGATATTGTGCTCGAGACCGAGGACGGCCGCTTTCACTTTTTGGCGCGGCGTGACCTGACGGATGTCCATTACACCGACCACTCGCTGATGCCGCACGACTATGGCACGCGGCTGACGCCGGCGGAACTGAACAACATCGTGAGCTTCCTGATTGTTGTTGGCCAGACCACTCCAGTAGAGCCAGCGCCTCCAGGCCGGCGCCACGGCGGTGGCCATTAATGGGAATTCGAGAACAACACAGAAACAGGCAAAGAACAAAAATGCGAAGCGACCAGATTGTGTTCGGAACAATAGTCTGTCTGCTGCTGGCGATCCATCCAGGCAGCGGGTACGGGCAGACGGCGGGGATAAAGACGGGTACGCAATCGCCGAAAAGGCATTTGGCCGCGGCGAACGTGGGTTTTCCGGCAGGCGATGACACGGGCTTGATTGACGTCAAGCAAAGCGACCTGTTGCAGAAACAGATCAAGGATAACTGGGTTTCCTACAACGGCGACTACACCGGGCGGCGCTATAGCGCCTTGACCCAGATTACGCCGGCGAACGTCAGTCAGCTAGCGGTGAAGTGGGTCTTCCATACGCAGGAAGCCGGCCCCCTTGAAGGGACGCCAGTCGTCGTCGCGGGAGTGATGTTTATAACCGCCGGGAACGACGCCTATGCGCTGGACGCGGAGACGGGCAAGCAGATTTGGCATCACGCCCGCGCGGTGACGGAGGGACTGATCGATGACGCCTCGAGCCATCACAATCGGGGCGTAGCCATTCTGGGAACGCGCATTTACATGGAGACCGACAACGCTCATTTGCTGTGCCTCGATGCACGATCCGGCAATCTGATCTGGGACGTGCAGTATGCGACGGGCAATAAAAACTATGGCGCCACGAGCGCTCCTCTCATTGTGAAGGACAGGGTGCTGGTGGGCACCTCGGGCGGAGACGACGGCGTGCGCGGTTTTCTGGCGGCATTCGATGCCCAGACGGGCAAGGAGGTGTGGCGCTTCTGGACCATTCCCGGCCCCGGCGAGTTCGGCAACGATAGCTGGCCGGGCGACGCGTATTTGCACGGCGGCGGAACGACATGGATGCCGGGCACGTACGATCCGGAACTGAACACCGTGTACTGGGGCACGGGCAATCCTTCGCCGGACTACGACGGCAGCGTGCGGCCGGGCGACGACCTGTACACGAGTTGTCTGGTGGCGCTCGACCCCGACACCGGCAAGTTGAAGTGGTATTTTCAATTCACCCCGCACAACATGTACGACTATGACTCTGTGCAGACGCCGGTGCTGGTCAATGCAAATTTCAAGGGGAGGCCGCGGAAGCTTCTTGTCACCGCCCAGCGCAACGGCTTTCTCTACATCCTCGATCGGACGAATGGCAAGTATCTCTATTCCAGGAAATTCGTCTCCAACCTGAACTGGGCCAAAGGCATCGACGAGCGCGGTCGGCCCATCTCCGCGGAGTTGACCCCCGACGAAAAAGGCGTTCTGGTGTGTCCCTCCCAGGACGGCGCGACCAACTGGTACTCGCCCAGCTACAACGATGCAACTCATATGTTCTACTTCCGCTCGCTGGAGGCATGCAACATTTACACGGCGAAGACCACGCCCTTCGAGGAGGGACGAACGTATTACTCAACGGGACTCCGAAGGCCGACAGGCGAGGTCAGCAAGGGGTACATCGACGCCTTCAGCCTGGATAAGCTCGACTTCGCGTGGCGCGATCCTCTCATCGGTTCCCCATTTGCCTGGGCCGGCGTGATGTCGACCGCTACGGGCTTGGTCGCATTCGGAGACGACGCACAGAATTTTGTTATCGTCGATGGGCGCACGGGCGCGCCTCTATGGCACATCAGCGTTGGACAAGCAATCCGTTCGTCTCCATTGAGTTATGCAGTAAGGGGGAGACAATACTTCGCGGTTGCGGCCGGGGGCGGTGATCTATTCAGCTTTGCACTGCCGTAAATAGATCAATTTTGCTGCGCGCTTTGACTTGATTCAATGGTCTAAATGAAGCTTTGGTGCAAATAGCATTTTTGCACATTAGCTTGTGTTTGGTACATACAACTACGAGGGGATTGTTGTTCTGCGCCGGGCAATGGGTAAGACGGCGAGCAAGGCGAAGGTGACGATTCGCCATGGCCTAGACACCGTTGAAAGCAAGCGCAGAACGAAGGATGACTGGATACAGACGATGGACAATATGGTCTCGCACGGCGCCGATGTGGGCGATGCGGGGATTTCGGTACTGATCGATTATCTGGCGAAAAATTCCCCCGCGCTGGTTCCATCTGTTCCGGCGAAGTGAAATTTTTGAGCAACAGTAAGCTTTTGCGGTAATGCATGAATCTCAGGGCCCTACCAAACATCGGCGGAGCAGTGAGTCACACATTTATAAAGGCAGGTGTATGCTGCAGAAACGAGTGGAAGCAAAGTTAACGGATAGCCGAACGAATCGTTGCGGTTTGCTCTGGGAGGCAAGCCTAGTGGCGTTGCTAGTGAGTACGATAGCAAGCATGGTCATTGCCCAGATACCTCAGGCACCGCAGGCGCAACTGGACAACGGCGTGCTGCATGTTACGGTCGATCTTCCCAATGCCTCCGAAGGTTTTTACCGCGGTACGCGCTTCGATTGGTCAGGAGTCATTGCGAACCTGAGCTTCGCGGGCCACTCATATTACGGCCCGTGGTTCGAGAAGATCGATCCATCAGTGAGAGATTATATCTTCGCTCCGCCGGACATCATCGCTGGAAAGGCCTCCGCGGACACTGGGCCGGTGGAAGAGTTCACACCGCTTGGCTTCGACTCGGCGAAGTCGGGCGGAACTTTTGTGAAGGTCGGCGTGGGAATACTGCGGAAGCCGGACGACCAGAGGTATAGCAGCATGCATGACTACTCGATTGTCGAACCGGTCGCGTGGAAGGTTCGGGCCAGGCGAAGCTCCATTGAGTTCACACAGAGAGTCGTCGATGGCGTTTCGGGCTATGGATATCTCTACACGAAAATGCTGCGGCTTGTGCCCGGCCAGCCGCGCATGATGATCGAGCACACCCTGAAGAACCTGGGACGACTCCCGATTGTGATGGATGTCTACGACCATAACTTCACGGTGCTGGACCATCAGCCGATCGGTCCCGACTTCTCGGTCACATTGCCCTTTGCGATCCAGCTGGATAGGCCGATAAAGCCGGAGTTGGGCGCCGTGGAGGGCAACCGCATCGTCTATCGCAGGCTACTGGCAGACCACGATGCCATCGACGTGCACAGCACCTTCAACCCGGTTCAACCGGACAATGACATCCGCGTAGAGAACTCTCGCGTGAAAGCGGGGGTAAGAATCACTGGAGATCATCCGCTGACGAAATTTGAGCTGTGGTCGATTCGCTCGGTGATGGGGATAGAGCCTTTCATCCATCTGACGGCTGCTCCGGGAGAGACCATCCACTGGACGTATACCTACTTGTATTACACGCTGCCCTAAAGCTTGGCGTTCGATCAAAAGACGCAGACGCTAGCACGGTTCGTGGGGCCTTGGGGCTTCTTTCCGGAGACGATTCCCCAACCCGCGCGCCATCGATGACAGCGGACATATCGTCGGAACGTCTTCCGGATATAGCGCAAAGCGCGGATTCATCTGGGATCGCTCGCAGGGCATGTTCTCCATTGGTACTTTGCTGGGAGGCGATTCAGGCGGGAGACGGCGACATAGCCGAAAACGCAAGTCGGAGCGAGTGGCAACCTGTCCCCGATTTCACTCTTTCACCGCCGGGCTGCAGTCCGCCTTTATCCGAAGTCCTTTACCTTGTCAGGAAGATACAAATACGTCCACTCCCTTTTACATTGCAGGGCGGGAAAACTATGCATGGCAGCGGAGTGATGAAGATTTCGGGCTCTTTACTTGCCCTTGGCTTTGGCCCGTTGCGCGGCCCAGCGTTTGCGCTGCGCGTCGGCAATCCGTTTGCGGGCTTCAGCGCTCAGCACGCGCTTCTTTGCAGCCTTCTTTGCGGGAGTCTTAATAGACGCCAGTCCACCTATGCTGGTTGATGCTCTGCCGGTACCGCTCAGTAACCTGCGTACTTGGGTCAGCCTGGCAATTTCGGAATCTATTTCAGCAAGAATCGAGTCAATAGCCATGGTTCAAGCATAACTGAATTCCGGGCCCTTGCCCAGCCCTTCTGCAACTTTGTCAAGTTAGAGGGAAACCAGAGACGATGTATCTCGAAGCCGCAAGTCCAAGCCGACCCGATCCCGCGGAGTGGCGGCCTTTCGTGGAACCTGGAGGATGTATTAGCTCTGGTTTCGCCTTAGATGCGCAATTACGGCGGTTCTCCAATTCCCGTGAAGTTTTGAGGGGCGTGCCGGGTGGCGTTTTCTTGGGAAAAACGCCACTCAACGTTCGAGGTTCTGCTCTACACCAATTGGAGAACCGCTATAGCTCTTATGATTCCGGCTCATTTCATTTTTTTCGTCGCATGTTCTTCTGCGCGTGAATCGCCATCCTCCTTTCGCGATCGGCTGAAGCTACGCAACAGCCCAGCGTTATTGGATGGCGAAGCCGGATTCCGTCAGCCAAGATACATCACGTGAATATATGTTCCGAGGCGCACGTTATAGGCGAGATACCAGCCGACATGGTCGGGATCTTCATAGATGATGATCTCGTCGGAGTCCCACAACCAGCCGTCGCAATAACCCACATCATACGGCGCTACGCTCCAATACCAACCGTTGAACCAGAAGCGGCTGGGCCCTCCACCGGCAAGGCGCCACCGGTGCGACGGACCGAAACCGCCGGTGAAGTGGCCATGTTCCCAGGGGTTGTCGAGATGATAGTGAGGATCGTTGGGGCCGGTGTCGTGGCCTACCCAAGTTTTGCCATCGACGTGCGGCGCGCTGGGATGGCCTGCCTTGTCACTGAAGTTATGCTGAGGCTCATAAGTTTGAGGAGCGCCGTGATAAGCGGCCGGACCATGGGCCGGAGGCTTGGCGTGCGATTGGTTGCCCCGCTGGGCAAGCGCCGGCAGTGGAGAAATAAGCAGGGCGATGAGAGCGAGTTGTGATGCGCGCATGATTTCCTCCTGGAAAGATGGTTAGAGCCTGTTATTAACTTTGCGCCCGTAAATCCAATGGAATCAGCATGAAATTTTTGAAGGTACAACAAGACAAATGGAAATCGTAGGCGCAGCCGGAACCGAGCATCCCCAGTATCCGCGTTTTGCTGGGATTTTCGGCATTTTGCTCGCTTGCGGCACCCTTCAAAGTTAATAACAGGCTCTTAGAGATGCGCTGCGTTGTGGCTGCTCTGCTTGTTGGGGCGCGCGCATTTCATGAAACCGTGCCGGGCGCAACCAGAAAATCCGGCGCCATTCAGGTTGCAGATTTTCCGGATAGGCCATTAAACCACGGGAGATTGAACCTCGCAATGGAAATCAGGTTACTTGGGAATGATTTTGATTCGCGAGGCCTTAGGCGTGAACCGCGACCGGCGCGCGCCGCCATGCATAGAGCGGGAACTGGTTGGCCAATTCGGCGACCTCGCCGCGGATATGCTCCAAAGCTTTGTCGTCGTTGCGCATCTCGAGGGCCTTGGCAATCCACACCGCAATCTGCCGCATCTCCGGCTCCTTCATTCCACGTGTGGTCAAGGCAGGGGTGCCGACGCGAATGCCCGAAGGCTTGAGGGGAGGATTCGTGTCCCAGGGAATGGAGTTCTTGTTGACCGTGATACCGGCCTTGCCCAGCGCCAGTTCGGCTTCAGAGCCCAATATGCCTTTTTGGAAGACGTCGACCAGGATCAGATGATTGTCGGTGCCTCCGGAAACGAGCCGGAAACCAGCTTCAGAGAGCGCCTCGGCCAGGGCCTTGCAATTGGCCACGATTTGCGCCGCGTAGGCGCGAAACTCCGGCCGCAACGCCTCGCCCAGCGCCACCGCCTTGGCCGCAACGACATGCACCAGCGGCCCTCCCTGCTGGCCGGGAAAGACCGCCTTATCCACCGCCTGCGCGAGGTCCCGGGTGCAAATGATGAGGCCTGCGCGCGGGCCGCGCAGCGTCTTGTGGGTAGTGGTGGTAGTGATGTGCGCATGCGGCACCGGCGAAGGATGCACGCCGCCCGCCACCAGGCCGGCGATGTGCGCCATATCGAAGATATAAGTGGCGCCCACTTTATCGGCGATCTGGCGCATGCGCGCAAAGTCCCACAGCCGTGGATAGGCGCTGGCGCCGCCGATGATCACTTTGGGCTTCTCATTTTCGGCCACGGCTTCGAGCTCGTCGTAGTCAATCTGCTCCGTGTCGCGCCGCACATGATAGAAAGTAGGCCGATACAGCTTGCCGCTAAAGCTCAGCCGGTGACCGTGGGTAAGATGGCCGCCGTGGGAAAGATCCAGGCCCAGGATCGTGTCGCCGGGCTGTAACACGGCCGCATACGCTGAAGCGTTGGCCTGGGAGCCGGAATGCGGCTGGGCGTTGATGTGCTCGCCGCCGAAGAGTTGACGGGCGCGATCCCGAGCCAGGTTTTCGACTACGTCGGCGAACTCGCAGCCGCCGTAGTAGCGGCGCCCGGGGTAACCCTCGGCGTACTTGTTCGTAAAAACGGAGCCAGCGGCCTCCAGCACGGCTTCGGAAACGAAGTTTTCGCTGGCGATCATTTCCAGCCCTTCGTGCTGGCGGAGGGTTTCCTGTTCGAGGGCGGAGGCCACAACGGGGTCAGCCTGGGCAAGGGCAAGCGACATCCGGTCAGTCATACCCAGATTTTACGGCAAAACCGGGAGCAGGCTTTTGCATTTTGAGTCACGCGAAGGGGCGGCGTGAACACAGGCTTTTAGGCCGTTGAGGGCTTCCGGCTTGGCGCGAATTCAGTCGTAGCCATCAAATCTGCGTCCGGTTTACTGGGGCGGCAAGGCGCGCTCAAAATGCTGCCGCCGCTTCCGCCATTCCTCCGAGGAGAAAAGCTGCGGCCCAACCTCGATAAGCCGGGGAATCATGTTGAAGACAGCCACGCGATTCCAGGGCCGCCCGTCTCTCATGCGAAACCCCTTTTCATTGAGGGAGCTGACGATGGCGGAATAAGGAAAATCCTGCGCAAGGCCATCCATCATCTCCATCAGCGTCTGGCGCTCGCGCGGCTCGCTCTCGAGCCGTTTGCAATCCTCTGAAATGCGCAAGCCATAGGGAATTTCCTCATCGAAGACGCCCTCACTCGGCGCTTCGCCGTCAGGCAGCTCGCGCCGCCATTCGATGGAAACCATCTGCCATCCAGCCGCGGTCCGCTGCCGGATCACGTCGGTGCTAAAAGGCCCGGAGATTACATCCCGCATGCGCTCAAAATAGGCCATGGCTGAACCTCTTGATGGCAAGGAGGGCAATTACGTTTCCAAATCGGGCTGGCGAACGAGGGGTCGATGTATCGGATGCGGAATGAGATATCCAATGGCTTCTTGCATTGCCGGAACGAACTCATGTCCGATTCTGCAAATCGGCGTCCGCTTTTGGACGGAGGCCGAGGCCTTCCTCAAGCCGGCAGCTCACTGGTTGGAGGCGTTGTGCGTTTAAATCGGGGACTGAGGACGAAATGCGTCAGCAGGAGGGCGGCTCCGGCGGCGCTAAGAAAGGCGTCAATGCCGGGCATGGCGTGTGGGCCCCAATGCGCGTACCCCCTGCCGTCGACCCAGGACATATATGCGACGGGGAGATTGCCGAGGGAGTTGATGATGGCGTAGCGCGCGCTCCCGCTCTTGCCGGAGCTGCCCATAAATTCGAGCGCCACCGCGGTGAACAGTGCGTAGCAAGCGCCGATGGTAAAAAGAAAGAGCACGGTTCCGGTGAAATAGATTGCCGGGCGCTGCGGACCCAAAGCCAAGATGGCCAACGTGGCCGCATTGAGAAGACCGGCGGAGAGAAAGGCGATGGGGGCGCGCACCCGCACGGGGATCAACGACGCTGCCAGCGCGCCTCCGGTGGCGAGCAGCGCGCCAGCCAGGCCGTTGATCCAGGCCACCTGGGCGCCTCCAACGCCGTAATCGAGGGCCAAGCTGGGGAGGAGGCCGATCATCGCGCCGCTGCACATCGGAAAGGTGATGAGCAGGGTGTAGGGAATCGCATCCCAGCGTAGGAAGGTGACGCGGAATTCGCGCCAGATGCGCGCCGCGGTTTCGCGAGCGTTTTGTCCTGTGAGGACCGGCTGCGCGGGCGCGGCAAATGCAGCGAGTGAGGGCAGGAAAATGAGGGCGGCGAGGATCCAGCCGAGTCCGCCCAGCGGAACCCGCCGCACGAGAGAGACCGAAGCGGTAAGCGCAACGGCGCCGAAGGCCAGGGACCCACTTTGGTAAAAGCTGCCAGCGCGGCGGCGGTTGGTTTCACCTTGGAGCGCGCCCATCATGCCACCGCAGGCGGCCACCACGAAGTCCCCGCAGCAGGCGCTCAAGAACAGCAACCCGACGGCTCCCGGCGCAGCCAGACGGGGTCGATGAAAGGCGCAAACCAAGAGGGTCGCGACGGCCGCGGCCGCAATGACGAGCCAGGTGCGCCGTCGCATCCAAAAATCAGTGGCCGGGCCCCAGAGGAAATAAGTCGCGTGCGGCAGCGCGAGCAAAGCCACGACGCTGGCGGCTCGCCCAGGATCGACTCCCTCATTGCGCAGAAGGTACGACAAGGCGCCGCTGACCAGGCCAATGGAGATGACAGCGTCGGGCGCTATGAGGAAATTGAATAGCCAGGGGCGCTCACGCGCGGCGGCAGGAGTCTCGGGTTGGTCAAGTGCAATTTCCGCCCGGGGCATAAGAGCTGCGGCGAAACCAGAGATACGATTTCCCGTCAGGGCTAAGGTAAGATCGCCGCTTCTTGGAGTCGCGCCGGCTTAAATGCATGGCTCCGAGATGTGTCCCCTCCGGTTTCGCTCCAGGGTACCATGTGCTGCGCAGAATCAGGTGGCTCCGATGCGCGTTACCACCAAAAGTGGGATTCCTTGGCCATTTTGGGGCAGGTTAAAATGCCTCGAACCGCCCAGAAAACAGGCGCCGCATCCCCGATGGTCGATTATTACGAGTTTCTTCAAATCAGCCCTAACGCCGACGTGGACACAATTCACCGCGTCTATCGATTTTTGGCGGCGCGCTTCCATCCCGATAATCCGGCTTCCGGTAATTCCGAACAGTTTTGTTTACTGAAGACCGCCTACGACGTGTTATCAGACCGAGTGCGCCGCGCCGAGTACGACGCGTCTCGTAAACGTTGCTCATCGCAGCCGTTCTCCTCGTCGATTGATTTCATGGACAGCATGGAAGGCGAGCTCAACCGTCGGTTGGCGGTGCTGGCGGTCCTTTATCACCGGCGGCGCGCGAACGCGAATTACCCTGAAGTTTCCCTTGCCCAGATCGAAGACCGCATGGGTTTTCCGCGCGACTACCTGGATTTTACCCTCTGGTATTTGTTGAGAAAAGGGTACGTCAGCAAGGCGGACAACGCACAGTACACGCTAAGCGCCGATGGCGTTGATTTTGTGGAGGCGCACCGCGTCGAATTCCCGAACCTGAACAAGATGCTCACCAGCGGACAGGAGCCGATGGCCGAGGAGATTGAGCAGACAAACGAGGAAGGAGCGGCCGCCGGCCGTGAGACGCAAGCCCGGCCGTCGCAACCGGTCTCCGCTTCCGGGCCGATCATTTTGCCTTCGTCATTGGAAGCCAGTTACGGCCGGCGCTCCAACCTGCGAGACCGCCGCATGGACGCGCCCGATCTTCGCAGGAGCAAAATGGAACGGCGGATCGGAGTGAGAGACCGGAGAGCTCATCGGAACGGCATCTCCGCGATCAATTGACCAAGAGATGGCGTTCGGGGATTACTCGCGGACGACGATGTCCAGCGCCTTCATTTTGCGGTAAAGATGGCTGCGCTCTAAACCCAGCAATTCGGCGGCGTGGCTGATGTTGTTGCGGGCTTCTTCGATCTTCTTGAGGATGTACTCGCGCTCGTAGGCCTCGCGCGCCTGCTGGAGGGTGGAAAATTCGCTCGTGGAGCGGGAACTGGATTTTTGCGTCAGCGGCGGCAGATGTTTACGCTCGATGCGCAGCACTCGAGGATTCAGGATGAGAACCCGCTCGATGACATTGCGCAGCTCGCGCACATTCCCTGGCCAGTGATAGGCCATGAGCGCGTTGATTGCCTCTTCGCCGATCTCGATGCGGGGCCGTCCATACTGGCGGCCGAAATCGGCCAAAAACTCCCGCGCCAAGAGTGGAACATCCTGCTTGCGCTCGCGCAGAGGAGGCACGAAAAAGGGCACGACGTTCAGCCGGTAAAACAAATCTTCGCGGAAGTTGCCCTTGGCGATCTCCTCCTCGAGGTCCTTGTTGGTGGAGGCGATTACGCGCACATCGACGCGAACGGGTTGAGCGCCGCCGAGAGGGGTAAACATCTGGTCGTCGAGCGCGCTAAGGACCTTGGACTGAGTCTTCAGACTCATATCGCCCACTTCATCCAGGAACAGCGTTCCGCCGTCGGCGCGTTCCAGCGTGCCGCGTTGTTCCAGCGGACCGCCCGGGTGCGCGCCGTGCCGATAGCCGAAGAGCTCAGCCTCTATGTGCGCCTCGGGAATAGCCGCG
Organism: Acidobacteriaceae bacterium; assembly: GCA_030041305.1. GTDB lineage: Bacteria > Acidobacteriota > Terriglobia > Terriglobales > Acidobacteriaceae > Telmatobacter. The sequence goes on along the minus strand of JASHOC010000133.1, from coordinate 4,109 downwards.
CAGTTCAGCTCCACAAAGACGCGGTCACGGCGCAGGCTTTCGGCGTGAATTGAACGGGCGATCAGTTCCTTGCCGGTTCCGGATTCGCCGTAAATCAGCACCCGGCCGTTGGTGGGCGCCATAAGGCGAATTTGCTGGCGCAGGGCCTTGACCGGCACGCTCTCACCGGTCAAAACCGAGCTGGCACTAAACTGCCGTTTGAATTCCTCGTTTTCGCTGCGCAGTCTCCGCGCCTCGACCGCGTTTTTGAGCACAATTAAAGTGCGGTCGAGAGAGAGAGGTTTTTCCAAGAAGTCGTATGCGCCCAGCTTGGTGGCTTTGACTGCCGTTTCGATGGTGCCGTGCCCACTAATGATCACCACTTCCGGCCGAGCGTCGTGATGCATCCGGCGAATGTCATTCAGCACTTCGAGCCCGTCGCGATCGGGCAGCCAGATGTCGAGTAGAACCACGTCGTATGGAGCGTCTTGCAACAAAACAGCCGCGTCGCCAGCCGTGGCCGCGCTGCCCACCCCATACCCCTCCTCGCGAAGAATCTCTTCGAGGGTGGTGCGAATCTCCGTCTCGTCGTCTACGACCAGAACGTGATTCATCAGGAGAGCCCTTTCGCCGCAGTTGCGGCGCCGGCCTCAAGAGTCGCCGTTTGCCCGTTCGCCTCCATCAGGGGCAGCCGCAGCAAGAAGCGGGCGCCCTTGGGGTTGTTGGATTCGGCGCGGATCGAGCCGCCGTGTTCCTGCACGATTTTGGCGGCGATGGCCAGACCCAAGCCGGTGCCGCGATGCTTGGTCGAATAAAAAGGCAGGAACAGCCGCTCGCGAATCTCGTCGGTGAGGCCGTGGCCGGTGTCGGACACGGTGACTTCGACAGCTCCGCCATCCTCACTGAGGGCGGTGCGAATGCCGAGCACCCGCAACAGACTGCCCTGCATGGCTTCGGCGGCGTTGTCGATGAGGTTGGCCAAGGCGCGGCGGATGGCCTCCGGATCGGCATAAACCGTGGGCAGACCGGGCTCGAGGTCGCGCTCAACGGTGACGCCCTCGAGACGGCCGGCGAAGAGGGCCAGCGACTCCTCAACCACCTGGTTCATACAGCAAGGGCGTGGCTGCGGCGCGGGAAACTGCGCCAGAGCCGAGAACTGGTCCACGAGCGTACGCAAAGTGCCCACGCAACCCAGGATGATCTCGCTGCACTTGCGGATGATATTCGGCGAGTCGATGCGGCCGTGGTCGAGATGCTTGCCGATCCGCTCGGCGCTGAGCGCGATGGGCGTGAGCGGGTTCTTGATCTCGTGCGCCACGCGCTGCGCCACCTCTTTCCATGCCAATTGCCGCTGGGCGCGCAGCAACTCGGTGGTGTCTTCGACCACCAACACCGTTCCGGGTCTGCCGTGCGCCAGTTCGAGCCTTGCGCCGGTAATGGCCAAATGCAGATTGCGGCCATGCGCAGAAAACTCGATTTCTGTGGAAGCCGCGCCCATGCGCTGCCCGCGCCGGATGACCTCGGCCAGGTCTTCGCCACATTCAGGCGGAAAAAGCATCTCGATCCTCTCCCCCACCAGCCCGGATTCGTCGCGCCGACCGATCAGCGCGGCGAAGGCGCGATTTGCCTGCTGCACCACCCCAGCGCTATCGAGCGTGACCAGGCCGCTGGGAATGGTTTCGAGGACGGTCTCCAGCTCGCGGCGGCGCTCTTCGACGGCCAGGTTGGCTGCCGTAAGCTGACTTTGCGAACTCTCAGCGATTCGGCGGCTTGTCTCCAGGTCTGCCGCCATGTGGTTGAAGGAGTTCACCAGCTCAGCCATCTCCGCGGTGGCGACGGCGCCCACACGGTGGTCGTACTTACCGGCCGCGATTTCGTTCATGGCGTCCGCCAGCGCCTCCACGGGCCGCGTAATCTGCTTGGAAAGAAAAACCGCCAACCACACGCTCGAGAAAAACACGAAGACCGTGATGAGCAGGAGCATGAGAAAAAAGGTGGTGCGGATGCGGTGGCGAGTGCGAAAGAGCTGCCAATACTCGTCTGCTCCGGCGCGAATGCGACCGGTGGTCTCATTCAGGCCTTGAGGCATGGGCAGCGCCACAACCACGATCTTGCCTGAAGGGGTGGCCGCCATTCCTAATGCGAATTGATTGCCGCCGATTTCGAGGGTTGGTTCGTCACTGCGCCTGGCCGCTGACAGGAGCGCCACCGAAAGGGGTTCATGGAGGGCAAGGCCTTTCCGAGCGCCGGCGTCGAGCCCGGACAGCAAAGTGGCCTGACTCGATTCGGGCGGAGCCTGGAAGCGGGCCAGCACCTGCCGGTTCTTCTGATAAACCACAGCAAATCCGCCGTCGAGAGTGATGCGATGAGAGCTTAGCTCTTGCTCGAGTTTTGCCGGCAGCTGATCGGGCGCGCCGGAATTCGCAATCGATTCCGCTTCCACCCGAGCATTGCCGGCTACGTATTGCAGCAGTTCTTCCACGACGCGGGTCGAGTCTTCGCGCAGCTCCGAAGTGTTCGGCGAAAACCACCGGTCGATGGAGCGGTTCATGAGCTGGAAACTGAACAGAAACATGAAGGTCGCCGGCGTCACCGCGATTAGCGCTGCGCCGAGCACCATGCGTGTGCGCAGTCGCGCTCCCAGCGCGCTGCTGCTCTGTTCCGAATAGAGCTTAAGGATGTTCCTGAGCAGCAGCATCAAGAGCAAAATCAGGAGCAGGAACACCAATACCGTAAGCCCAGTAAACGCCAGCGTCTCGCCGAACGTATCGGGATTCAGATAGCGCACGTCCGAGGTGTTGAACGCCTGCAGGGCGCCCAATAAGGCGAAGAACAACAATACACCGGCGGAGAGCAGCGCCACCGAACGCTGCCGACGGTCGCTTAAGAACGGCATGCCGCGATTATAGTGCGATTGATAGAGGCATGGGACAGGAGCGGCCCTTTAAGGGTTGACCAGGGTTAGCCGCCTCCTTATATCTCTTTTAGATCTGGGAACAACTGAGGGGGCTCAGCACCAGATTATCGATATTGGTCACAATCTGGTCAAAGGCAAAGCGCGGGTCCGACGACACATTTTTCCATTTCGGAGTGGTGAAAAACGCGAGCCATTTCTCGTTGAGCTCGCCCAGATCGGCAAAGCAGAGCATGTAAGTCAGATTCGGTAGATTGGAGCCGATAAGTTTATCGCCGAAAAACACGGGAGATATCCCGCATTTAAGAAAAAGTTCAAATTCGCCGGAATGAAACATCTCCACCTTGCGCACATGGTATCCATTGCTGGGGCTTTCGTAGGTGCGCAGTTGAAAGATCCGCTTGCTCTTACTGGAGGAGGCGGCCGGCAGCTTCAGTTTCGGCCAGCCTTTAAAGGCAATCATCAGCGAAGCCTCCACACGTTGAAATGCAGGCGAAGCGGAGGTTGCATTCCAGAACGGGTCGGCGGCCTTCATAAACTCGGCATCCTCGGCAAGGCGGATTTCCAGCTCTGCAAGGGTCTCAATCGACGCGCCGGGAATGAGCAGATAGTGAGCGGGCGTTTGCTGCCCGTACTCAAGCTGGAAGGCGCGATGGGTCCCAGTCCCATGCGAGCCAGGGCCGGAATCAGCGCCCCGGAAAAATAGCTCTCGGTCAGCTTCAATCCCTGGCCTCTGCCCAGGTCATAGCGGCGCATCAGATAAAACTCGCAATCGGAAGCAGGCGTTGCCTGTGCCGACACCGGCTCATGCGCAAGGGCCAAAGCCGAAGTGGCAAGGGACGCGGCAAGAAATTGGCGGCGTTTCATGGGGACCTCCGGGCGAAAATCCATTAAGTGGGGTAGCTCCCTTAATACAGTAGACTCAAGATATTGTGGTTCGCGCGTCTGAAGTTTCAAAACAGCTTGATTATCCAGGCACTTGGCAGCAGTTTCGCGCGTGGTTTCCCGACGAGCAATCGTGCGTTGCCTTTCTGGAGCGGCTGCGTTGGCCGACGGGTTTTCGCTGTCCAGGATGCGCTGGCGAGAAGGGCTGGCGGCTTGAGGATGGCTGCTGGGCATGTTCCAGTTGCGCCCGCAGGGTCTCCGTAACCGCGGGAACGATCTTCGATCGCAGCCGTGTTCTCTTGGCGGAGTGGTTTACCGCCATCTGGTTCAT
>JASHOC010000132.1 GCA_030041305.1 Acidobacteriaceae bacterium | reverse complement strand
TCACCACGCAGAACACGAGCGTGCCGGGAGTGGTGCTGGCGGTCTCGCCTGACAATACCCACGTCTTGATTAATGACCAGGCGCGGCACTTATTCTACGTGTATCCCACCGCCGGAACTACGACCACCGGCGGAACTTCGACCTCCAGCGCCAGCCCGATCTCTTTTCCGGGGATGGGCAACGCCGCCGAGTGGACCCCGGATTCGCAAACGCTGTATATCACCGACAACGCCGAGCTGAACACGCCGGCAAGCTGCAGCGCGACGGGCCCGCTGCAAATTACCGGCCACACAAACACGCTCTACGTCTACAATACGAACACTGGCTGGAGCACGTATCCGCTGCCGCCCAGCCCGCTGCCGGCAAGCGACATCCCCACCTGCTCGACACCGCCCAACGTGGCTCCGCCGACGATCACGCAAACTCCGGCCCTCATGATTCCCGGCGTGGGCGCATATCTGCGGGGTACGCCAACCGTGGTCCACACCTGGTGCCCGGCGGGCACGGTAGGGAACGGAACCAGCATCACGTTCTACCCCGAGGGCGACAACGGAAGTCCGGCTCCCGTGCAATCTGACGCCTTGGCTTCGACAATCGATGGTGACCATATCTTGACCGCCAGCTTACAGACCGGCGGCGGCATCACGCTGAACGATATTGGCGTCACAATTCCCAGCGTGACCACCGACGGTTTCACCACCCCTAGCCAATGCCCGGTCAGCACCGATCCGGTTACGGGCGTGCAGACGCTCATGCCCCTCAACGTGACCTACACGGTAAACCCGGCTCAGACCTTGACCGTGAGCGCGACGACTGTGGACCAAGTGGTGACTGGTTCGACACCGGTGGCGGCGGGCCAAACGCAGGGATCAAGCCTGGCCTTCGTGACTTATTCAGGCGCTTCAACCGGCGCTTCCCTACCTTATTACCTGCCGGCCACCAGCGGGGCGGGATCCTTGAACTACGTTTCGCTTACCGGAAGTTCATCGATCACCGGGCCTATCGCGGGAGCTTTCAGCCCCGACAATACGACTTTCTTTGTCTCCACAGCGGGCGATAACATGATCCACTACATCGCCATTCCCAACGCTATTACAGGATCGTCCACGCCCACCGATAGCAAACAAGTCAGCCCCAATCTGCCGGCCTGCACGCCGGTTTCAGCCGGGGGCGTCGACGCGGGCTGCACGTATCCGTCGGCGCCTGCGGCGGGAACCGTCGTTCCCGCTACCGTAATCACCGTCAAGCCGCGCTCCGTGACGTAAAAACGTCTCAGCAAAGACAGCCGCGCTCATGAAATAGTCCCATATTCCAGCACGAGGAATGTCTGACTCATGATCGGTCATATCATTCGCCAGGTGCGAGCGTATGTGTTCCGCGGCGGGGGCGGCGACTATCACGACCAGGGAAGCGGTCATTGGATCGACGACCATATTGCGACGCCGATGGCGAAATATCCGCAATACCGGGCGAGCCGCCAATCTTTCGGTCTCAACGTGCTGGGCAGCATGGTGGTCGAGATCGAGGCGGACAATGGCGAAGTGGGATTCGCCGTCACTACCGGCGGCGAACCAGCGGCCTGGATCGTGGAGATGCACCTGGCGCGGTTTCTTGAGGGCGCCCGGGTGACAGATGTCGAGCGCATCTGGGACCAGATGTACCTGTCCACGCTGTATTACGGCCGCAAGGGAATCGTGCTCAACGCGATTAGCTGCGTTGATTTGGCCCTCTGGGATCTGCTGGGAAAGCTGCGAAAAGAGCCGGTTTACCAACTCCTTGGCGGCCCGGTGCGCGACGAACTGGTTTTCTACGCCACCGGAGCCCGGCCGGATCTGGCGAAACAGATGGGCTTTATTGGCGGCAAGTTACCGCTGCACCACGGGCCGGCCGAAGGCGAGGAAGGGCTGGCGAAGAACCTGGCTCAACTGGAGGAAATGCGCAACCGAACCAGTGACAATTTCTGGCTGATGCTGGACTGCTGGATGAGCCTGGAACTGAATTACGCGCTTCGGCTGGCGCACGGCGCCGCCCGCTTCGGGCTCAAATGGATCGAGGAGGCGCTGTTGCCAGACGATTACTGGGGCTACGCGGAATTGAGGCGGAAGGCGCCGCCCGGGATGTTGATCACCACGGGAGAGCATGAAGCTACGCGTTGGGGCTTCCGCATGTTACTGGAGATGGGCTGCGCGGATATTCTTCAGCCCGATGTGGGGTGGTGCGGCGGACTCACCGAGCTTATCCGAATCTCGGCGCTGGCCGACGCGCGCGGCGTTCTCGTGGTTCCCCACGGGTCAAGCGTCTATAGTTATCACTTTGTGGTCAGCCGGCATAACAGCCCGTTTTCCGAGTTCCTGATGATGGCTCCGGGCGCGGATCGCGTGATTCCGATGTTTGCGCCGTTACTTCTGGATGAGCCGGTCCCTGTGCACGGGCGCATGACGCTGCCGGAGACACCTGGATTCGGCGTGCGCCTCAATCCGGAGTGCAAGCTGCGGCGACCGTATAACCACCATGCGCAATCCACGAGAGCAAAATCGTAGCGAGTTACGTCTCCACGCGCAGAGTCATTTTGTCGAGCGCAGCGCGATCCAGGGATAACCCAAGCCCGGTTCCGTTGGCGCGGGCACGTAGCCATCCTCACCGACGCGGAACTTGTAGCTTAGTACCTATCCATTTGAATCCTGCACATTTTGCGCAGAATATTTCTGGCGATGTACGTTTCGGTCAGTATTCATGCGGGATTTCGGCATTTTTTCAAAGGCTCCAACTTTCGGGAAAATGCCAGGTTTTGGTTCCGGCTACGCCGGGTTAGGTATGGACGGTCATTACGCCGTTCATCTCAATCTTGCGCGTGGAGCACGACAAACCTATCTAGGTCAGGCTCAGTTTGTAGATCCGCATTGCATTCTTCGAGAAATACTTCTCTGCCGCTTCTCGCGACTTGGTCGAATAATAGCGCTTCATCAACGCCACTTCTTCTGCGATGGTGGCGACTCCATAACTATTGGGATAATCGCTGCCAAATAAAACCCGATCTTCACCGAAGGCGTCGAAAAGATAGTCGAGCCGGGTGCGCAGCGGTTCATAATCCCTGACAACGACGCCGTCGGAATGCCGGGGGTGATAGACTTCGCTCAATTTGACAAAGATATTCGGACGATTGGCCATGTCTTTCACCACTGCTTCGTAAGCCTGTTGGTTTTCCGGAGTGGGATCGAAAGACGGCAGGTGATCCATGATAATGCGCAAATCGGGAATGGCATCGGCGAGGAGGACATTGGCCTGCATGAGATCCATGCTGGGGTTCGCCGTGTCCAGCGCCAGATCCGCTCGCGCCAGCAGTTTTAAATTCGCCACTTGCTGCGGCTTGAGCGCCACCTTGCCGTTGTCCGCGGTGTAAAAGCGGCTGGAGCGGATGGCGCGAAACATCGGGTCATTATGGAAATGCTCGACATAACGGCCAAAATCGGACTGTTCTGGATCGAGCGATCCCGAAACTCCCATCATGATCGGGTCGGTCCTGCACTGCTCGAGATACCAGAGGTTGTCGTCGATCCAAGAGCTCGATTCGACGACCACAGCTCCGATAACGCCGACGGGTCTTGCCTGCGCAGTGTACATCGAGGGAAGTGAGGTTTTGGAAATGGCGCGATAGGCGGGCGAACCCATATATTCGGCGCCCAGAGGCCGGGTCCCGTCGAACAAATGAATATGCGCATCGATCACCGGAAGCTGATCGACGTTGGGAGACTGACCGAAAACGCTGTCGGCCGCCGCTGCCGCGGTTGCCGCCGCCGCGCCGGCGAGAAACTCGCGCCGATTGAAACCGTTCTCCAGGTTGGCTACCTGGCCGGTTGCGGCAACCTTCGACTTACCCATAAGTCCCCTCCTCGCCGAACTGGTTCGGGATGCTCGCGCTCGGCAATGACTGCATCCTATCAGGGAAATGAGCCTTCGAAAAACGCATTTCCTCAGCCGCCGCCGCGATGCTCAGTCCGCCGACGGCGAGGTCGCAGTCCAGACAGGCGTGCTCATCCCTGTTCCGCGCCAGCAGTTCACGAGACTCGAAACCGCTGTCCCACGTGCGCCAGCCAAGGGAGCCGGCTGCCGATTCGCCGAGCAGTCGCACGACCTGTGCGCGGCGAGTGGGCGGCGATTCTCACCTGAGACTGGCGCGCGCAGGCCCGCGGGCCGTGGGCGATCGTGCGCCTTGCGTCAGCTTAATAAATCCTTCAGTCCCATTTTTTGTGGGAAAAGCGAGGAGCAAATCTTCCCTGTGCAAAGAGCGATTGGCATACGCGCACGACTTTACGGCGGTTCTCCAATTCCCGTGAAGTTTTGAGGGGCGTGCCGGGTGGCGTTTTCTTGGGAAAAACGCCACTCAACGTTCGAGGTTCTGCTCTACACCAATTGGAGAACCGCTATAGCCGGAAGCGCAGTCGGGTAAAACGTTTTTGGATTGTGATGAAGGCCCTTGCAGACTGCCTTCAACTCAAGTACACTGCCGCATATTCGCGAAAAACCTAACCCGGCGTAGCCGGAACCAAAACCTGGCATTTTCCCGAAAGTTGGAGCCTTTGAAAAAATGCCGAAATCCCGCATGAATACTGACCGAAACGTACATCGCCAGAAATATTCTGCGCAAAATGTGCAGGATTCAAATGGATAGGTACTAAGGCGCCAGGCAAAGTCGAATTTCCGGGATCGTTGCGGAGATAGATGGACTGGCCCCGGCACGGCGCGCATTGAGGACTTCACAGCGGCTGGAAGTCGTTGGCGGCCGAGAGCGTGACGGGGAACGAGTATGAGTTTGAACGCCAAATGGTCGCCGATGTACTGGCCCTGCGGCCCAAGGGAAGTGGCCCGGATCAACGCGTCGAATAGCGGAAACTCCGAATTGAAAAAGGCTGCGGAAGGTTGGGATCAACCGCCCGCTTTGCAGTTGCTCAAGGGAGCGCCGGTCAACTGCCTCGTCGTCGATTGGGCCTCCGGCGATGCAGACGATAACGCCCAGCAACAGGCGCTGCGGCCCCTCATCGCTGCTGGCCGCGCGCTCGGACTCAGCTTTGTCGGCAAAGTCTCGGCGAAAGCCAATGCCGCCGAATCCGCTATTGAGGGAAAGGCGGCTGGCCTCGAAGCCATCATGCTGAAGGGCCCAGCGAATAAGGATCTCGATTTGCCTGCGATTCTCGAGTTAGCGCGCGACGGCATTGATTGGAACAGCGCCAGCGATACTTACTCAACTATTGGCAACGTCTGGCCCGAAATCAATCTTGCCAATATGAAGGGCGATACCGCGCTTGGCGGACCGACCGGCGATCCGTGGGTCAACTCGAACGGCTGGTTCTCCTTGCTTGCGCGCCATATGGCCCCTGGGAAGTCGCTTTGGCTGGACATTGATCTTCCCGACTCCGCGGCGATGTTGCCGCCGGAGAAGTACTGTCTGGCCATCGCCGACAGCCGGGTCTACGGCGCCCGCTGGATTCTCTCTCTCGACGGTCAGATGCGCGCCGCGTTGCTCAACGGCGATGCCGCGGCCCTCGATGGGTGGTCGCGCATTTCTGGAACTCTTTCCTTTTTTGACCGTCATGCGGAATGGGAGAGTTACGAGCCAATGGGCATCTTGGCAGTGGTCTCCGACTTCGCAGCACCGAACGCGTTCATGGCTGGTGAAACGCTCAATCTGCTCAATCGCCATCAGACCCAATTCGTGATCTTGGATCGCCGCAATACGCTGGCCAGCCCCATCACGGAATTGAAGGCGATTCTCTGGATGGACGAGGAGGAACCAGACCACGCGCAGCTCGGTAACTTAATTGCCTTTGTCCAGCGGGGTGGGCTCGTCATCGCCCCCAAGTATTGGGGCCCTGCGGGAGTTAAGCCGCATCAGTACGATTGGCTCTTCGAATATAACGTCTACAACCTGGACCGAGGCAGAATCGTGGTTGCGTCCGGCGGCTACTCCGATCCGTATCAACTTGCCATGGATGCGCATCTTTTGTTAGGCCGCGAAAACGATCTGGCGCGACTGTATAACCCAAAAGGGACGAACTGCCACACCAGCATCGGTTTGGACGGCAAAGAGCTGGTCCAAATCCTGAATTACTCCGCGGAAGCAGCCAGCTACGTGGCGCTTTGGATCAAGGGCAAGGCTCCGGGAGCGAAGCTTTGGCGTCCGCGTACGCACGCTTCCACATCCCTGGCGGGTATTCCTGCCAGAGACGGAACAAGTTTCGATCTTCCCACGGTTTCCATCCATTGCGCCGTGGAGATAGAGAGGACGGTCTGACCATGAGCAGGAAATCTAGCCGTCGCGAGTTTCTCGGCGCCGTGACCATGGCCGCCGGTGCATACATTGCGCGTCCCGCCCTGCTGCAGGCCCAGCAGGCGCCGGCAGGACGCGCCGCTGTGGCAATCTGCCCCGAGTACAACCGCCAGGTTGTCGACTCGCTGTCCACCATGTTCGAGCAGCTTGGCGGGCTTGGGAAGCTGGTCCGCGGCAAGACGGTCGCCATTAAGCTCAACCTCACCGGTTCAGCCACGGTCCGCCTTGGTTACCTACCTCCGGAGATCACCACCTGGCCTCATCCGCAGGTGATCTGGGCCCTGGTGCACCTCCTCGGAAGAGCGGGAGCACAACGCATACGGCTGCTTGAAAGTCCGTGGGCCACCACCGAACCGCTCCAGCAATTCATGATTTATGCCGGTTGGCAGCCGAAGGAGTTTGAGAACGCGGCCCGGCTGGTGGAATTTGAGAACACCAATTACCTGGGAAGCGGCAAGACTTATGCGCGCTTTATGGTCCCGAACGGCGGCTTGCTGTTCACCGGCTACGATCTCAATCATTCCTACCGGGACTGCGATGTCTTCATCTCTCTGGCCAAGCTCAAAGAACACCGAACCACCGGCATCACGCTGTCTATGAAAAATTGCTTTGGCATGACTCCCTGCACGATCTACAGCGGTTTTGCGCCCGAAGACGAACCTGGTTTGGTTCCCAAGGGCGGCCGCGACCTGTTCCACTTCGGTAACCGCCAGCCCCCCAAAAGTGCGCCTCCGGCTGTAAATCTTAAGTGGGGTAGCTCCCTTAATACAGTAGACTCAAGATATTGTGGTTCGCGCGTCTGAAGTTTCAAAACAGCTTGATTATCCAGGCACTTGGCAGCAGTTTCGCGCGTGGTTTCCCGACGAGCAATCATGCGTTGCCTATCTGGAGCGGCTGCGTTGGCCGACGGGTTTTCGCTGTCCAGGATGCGCTGGCGAGAAGGGCTGGCGGCTTGAGGATGGCTGCTGGGCATGTTCCAGTTGCGCCCGCAGGGTCTCCGTAACCGCGGGAACGATCTTCGATCGCAGCCGTGTTCTCTTGGCGGAGTGGTTTACCGCCATCTGGTTCAT
>JASHOC010000131.1 GCA_030041305.1 Acidobacteriaceae bacterium | reverse complement strand
CGGCGGAACAACGGGACGTACTGCTTCCGTTCCTGGCCAAGACGGAAAAGGATCGGAGGCACCTACTGCTTCGCGAAGGGTTCAAGAGCCTGCTCGACGATGGTGCGCGCATCGCGGACCGCATGGCGATGAGAGAGGAACCGGCGGCATGAAACAGGCTTTGCTGACGATCGTTCTTCTTTTCCCCGGGCCTCGTGTCATTGCCGGCTGCTCGGAGGCAGAGCGGTGCGTGCAACTCTACGCCGCCCATTACCGTGTGCCTCCCGCTTTCATTGCAGCACTGATTGACGTTGAATCGCGCTGGAATCCCCGTGCCGTATCGGAAAAGGGAGCGATGGGGTTGATGCAACTTATGCCCGCGACGGCGCGGCGTTTTGGCGCCTTCGATCCATTCAACGTGGAGCAAAACATCGCTGGGGGCACGCGCTACGTGACGGCCCTGATGTGGGAGTTTCGCGGGGATCTCCGGTTGGTTTCGGCGGCCTACTACGCTGGTGACCACGGAATCGCCCGTGTGCGGCTGAATTGCCGGAATCCGGATATAGTGGCCTACGTTCAGGCGGTCAGACAGCGTTATGAGATTCGCAGGGCCGCAGAATCCAGGCCGCAATGGAGGTCAACGCCATGAAGTTTCGCTTCCTCTTCCCAATCGCACTGCTGCTTCCGCTTCACATGCACGCAACAGACGCGGTAGTTAGCGGGCGTGTCGCCACAATCACCATCAACCCGAAGGGAATCACTGTCCTCTATTTGCGGCCTGAGTTTGAGTCCACGATCCGCATGCCCGAAGAGGTCACATCGGTCATCCTGGGCAGTCCCAGCGAATTCAAGGCCGAACACAACGAGGGAGAGCCCGATTTCGTGTATGTCAAGCCGATCACCAAAGATCCTGCTCAATCGAATTTGCTGATCGCAACGAAATCAGGCCAGCACGTGTCGTTGGAATTGGTCAGCGAGGGCTCTGGAGCAGCCGATTCATCGCGGCCGGTTGACTTCCTTATCGAATACCGCTCGCAGCGCAGCTTCCTGATCCCCCCGGAAGCATCGCTGATATCCGTTGCCGATTCACCCGGGGCTGGCACGGTGAGCGGGCCTGGAACCGCCAATCTTAAACCGCACCCGCTTTCCGTCCTCGACAGCGAGTTCGAGCAGCAGGCGAGAGTGAATGCGCCGAAATGGACCAAGTGGGACGGCAAACAAATCGAAACCTCGATCGGCGACATGCGCCAGTGGAACAACGAAACCGTAATCGCCTATTCAATTCTGAACGCTTCCGATCGGCCAGTGGAGATTGTTCCGCCCCAAATCCAGGTCTCAGGCCGGAAGGCCGTCAAGAAGAAAAAGAAGGAAGGCAAAGGCATTATCTCGGATCAACTCGAGATCCGCGACTACCGATTGAGCGCGACCCGTCTGGAGGCTGGGGAACGCGCCGACGGAGTAGTCGTATTCGACCGGCCGAATTTCAAGGAGTCTACGGAAAAGCTGTTCCTCCAGATTGCGCAAGCGGATGAAGTGGATCAGCCTGTGTTGATTCGCATCCCCTTTACACCACCTATTGCAGCCGGCTCGCAGTAGATCAGGAGGTCACGACATGAGTGTCATTGAAAACACCAGAAACGGCAATCGAGATTTGTCTCCCTCTCAAGGGGGAACGTCGGAATCCGCAGTTTCGCAACTGCCCCTGATGGAGCCGCCATCAAACGGGGCCGGCGAGAAAAGCGAGACGCAAACGGAGCCAGTCACGAAATTCGCGACGCGAGCAGGCGCCAAAGCCGCGGAGGGAATGGGTAAGGCCAAATTGGCCTTGGCGGGCGGAGGACTTCTCGCGGCAATTCTCTTCTTCATCTTCACGGCCGTTGTGGCGAAGTCCCCCAGGCATCTCGTCGCAACGAATCATCCGACGAGACAAGCGGAACCCAAGACATCGGGGCCGTCAAAAAGCAGTGTGACACCTCTGATGGAAACCGTGCATAACCCTGCGCCCGACAATACGAGCGGGCAACTCGGCCCCGGAGACATTCGCCGCACGCGATCTCTGAACGGCTCCACGCTTACTCAATCATCTTTCACCAAGCCATCGCCCGCGACTACGCTTGGCAATGTTCCTTCGTTCGCGGATACGCAACAGAAATGGGAAGATCCCGCGCCGTACGGAGCAATTTCGAATGCGGAAACTCCGCAAACCGAACAGAATAGCCTGAAGGAACCCTCGATTGTCTTCGTCCGCAGTCAGGTCCAAAGCCAAGCAGCAGTGACGCCAAAGGTAGACTCCAATAGCGACGACGCACCGCGTCTCGATCTCACGCCTGGCACGCGCATTGAGGCAAAGCTCGAGACGCAGATATCGAGCGCAGTTCTCGCTCCAGTGGTCGCTCAAGTGGAATACACCTATGTGGTCGGCGACAAGATCGTCGTTCCCGCTGGCGCTCGCGTCTACGGCCAGCTTCAGCAGGCCGATCGAAGCGGCCTTGTGAGTGTGAAGTTCGACGAGATCGAACTGCTCGATGGTGCGCGCGAGAAGATCGACGCGGTTGGAACGGATCTCGATCTCGGCCCCATCAAGGGAAGTGTTTACGGCAAAAATACCGGGAAGAATTTTCTGGTGAGGGCGGCGTCAGGCATTGGCTCGGTGCTGGCCGAAGTAGCGGACAACAATACGAGCGCAGCCTTCTCCGAAGACGACATGCTCAGGGAGCGCCTCGCTGAGAACATCGGTACAGCAGGCGATTCAGAGGTGATGAACCTCAATGCGAACAGTCGCGTGGTCGTTTCGGTGCCGGCCGACACGAAGATCTATGTCGTGTTCACGAAACACGAGCAGACCCCCAACGAGCTTCACAAAGTAGCTTCCGGGGCTCAGTAGATTGACGCTATCCTCATCACCGTTTTTGAATGCCCTGACCAGCTGGCCAGGGCATTGTTGTGATCATGGTTCATGTAAGTGGTTCGATCGCATTGACGTCGCTCACCCGATGCTCGCTTTGCGCGCCATGGGTAAAGAACACTCTCGATGACCCAATTTGCGAATTGGGCAATTCATGCTCCGGATTGCCCAGCTCGCAGACCGAGCAAAGATCGGCCCCGATGACTCAAAGTGAGGATGGACAATGAACCGTCCAGTTGATCCGGTTCGTGACTCGAGCAAATGACAGGACGATTCATCCATTACGCGAATTGAGGAATCGCGGCTCCCGATTGCCCAGTTCGCGGACTGGTTGAAGATCGGTCCCGTTGCCCAAAGTTCGGTCGAGCAAAAGTCGCTCCGGATGACCCAGTTTGCAATTCGATCAAATGACCGGCCCAATATCCCAGCGCGCGGCTTGAGGAATCGCAGCTCCCAATTGTCCAATTTGCTGACTGAGCAAAGCTCGGTCCTGATAACTCGGAGTGGGATCGGGCATTCCCGAGCCGACCGCTAGCATCTGAATCCTGGCGAATCAAGAGCTATCTTGGGCTCGGTGCCGCTACGAAGGGATGAATTGAGAATTCCCGCATCGCCTGCAGATGTAGGTGTGCTCCCAGTTCCACCGCAGGCGCGGATAGACCTCGCGGTTGTAACGCGTAACCTTGCGAAAACTGACTAATAGGCCTGTGAAAGAAGCTAAACAGAGCCCTAGAAACACACATGCTAGGTCAACCTTGAAAAGTGTGAGCCTGCGAAACTCGAGGATTGATCCCAATCCAATAAATGTCCAGAGAGAGAAGAAGATGGCCGCAGGCCCCCAGAGAACAATTGGTCTGAAGTAGCCTTGTGGACGTGGCGGAGATGCCGATTGAGCAGAAAAAGATTGGGTTGTCCCGGAACTGAACCGTGTGGAATATGTGTGCGTTCCCTGCCCATAGACCAGAGGAGCAGCTACGACGTTCGTCGCGCCGCATCGGTCGCATTGATAAGGTGACTGCTCGACTACGGATTCCATCTCGTCGTCCCGACCTGGCGACAACTTTCGAGCACCGGTCCACTTAAGAACAGATTGTAGCGCCGTTCTTTGAATCGTGAGCATCAGCCTGCGATGTTCGAGGCGTCATCATCGCCGAAAACATCCCGCGAGGGCGAACAGAGCGATCGAAATAGGACAGTTTCCCGATCCGGTCCATAACCGGGGATTTGACCGAGTATTCGTTCCGGACGATTCTCTCCTTCGACACGGATGCCTTTGAGGGCAGCCGGGTCCAGGAGAGAAACCCTAATGAGAACCTCACTCACCTTCTGGCGGCGCTCCCCAGTGTCCGCCTCCACTCCCATCGTCATGCATCGTCCCGAAGAGATCGACTGGCGCCGCCTAATCGTCCAGTTTGGGCTCGGTCTGCTCTTGTTTGCCAATTTGCTTGTGCCCCTCGCGGCGAACGCGCAGAATCTCGGCACGTCGCCACAATTCGGCCAGGCCGTGCAAGGCCAGCAGGCAACGACGGTCGAAGGCACCGTCCTCAACATCGTGAACTGGGGCTGCAACGTCATCGCTCCGGTGATCGCCGTTGCGTGCCTCGGCGTTGCAGGCTGGCACTTTAAATCCGGCCGCGGTTATCTCGGCTGGGGCGTAACGGGTGTCGCCCTCATGGTGATCTCCGGCCTCGGACGCATGGCTGAGGGCTTTATCACACAGGCGCAAGGGATTCAATAGTGAAGGCAAAGAGTCATGCAGACGCCACAGTTCCTCCTCGACCTTCTCCAGCTGCTGCTCGATCTCGCGGCGCCGGCGGCGTTTTGTACGCTGGCGGCTGCGGGCATGAGCCTGCGGCACGAAGGCGGGATCAACTTCCACGTGAACGGACGCACAGGCAAATGGATCTTGTGGACCGTCGTGCTTCTTACTCTACCCGAGTTGCTCTCGTGGATCGCGGCGCAAGGCATCAATATTCCTTCGGGCAGCGGCTCAGTGGGAACGAGCTGGCTGGCGAGCATGGAAACAGTCTTCAAGAACTTCGTGAATCAAATCGTCGTCGCGAAGCTGGTTCCGGTCATCGCGGCCTATTTCGTTCTCAAGGCAACGCTCGACGGAGCCGCGGGCGAAAACCCGCTCGGCTCGATTGTTGCCGCGCTCTTCCTGATGTCGCTCTCGGCAACGATGTCGCTTCTTCAAGGATGGAATTCGGGAGGCGAATACGCAATGACCGACATGCTCACCTCTCTCTGGAACTACATTGCCGGCCAGATCTTTCCGGCCGCGGCGGGACTGGCTTGTGTCGGAGCAGTAATCAACTTCGTCCGGCATAGACCCTGGACCAGGCTGGTCTTCGCCGCGATCTCTTTTCTGAGCGTGAGCGGGCTTCTGTCGCTCTTCCAGGCGATGGCGGCGTG
>JASHOC010000130.1 GCA_030041305.1 Acidobacteriaceae bacterium | reverse complement strand
CCGCCTTCGGCGGGCAGCGCCCCACCGCTCAATCCGGTGCCCGCGCCGCGGCTGACGAAGGGAATTTTGTGCCGCGCGCAGATGCGCACCACTGCCTGCACCTGTTCCGTGGTGCGCGGCAAAACCACCGCCCCCGGCAGCACGCGGAAGTTCGTCAGACCGTCGCACTCGTAGGTCTGCAACTGGCTCGCGCTGGTGATCAGCCCGTCGGCTCCCACGGCGTCGCGCAGTTCGGCAATCTGGTTGGGGTCGAGCACTCTGGCAGTAGCTTATCCGATCGAAGCAAGCCTCGGCGACGGATTGCGCGGAGCGGTGGCGGGTCATTTTGGCCAGGTTCACCTCGGAGGGTCAATGCTCGCGGGTTGAATCATTTCGAGGATTGGCCGGTCCGTATCCCGAGTGCCTGGACCGCGTTGCCCCTCTACCCCCACCCCCATTCTGTAAGCAAACATGCTGTTTGCAGCGATTTGCGCAGCGCGATCACGCGTAAAAATAGGAAAACAAATCATTTACTCACAGATTGAGGAAAACAAAAGAGTTAACGAGACTTCTTCAAGGTTTTGCGCCAAATAGCATGCATTTTCTCGAGCCAAAAGCCGGCTGATGATTGACGGATTCACCCCTCGTTTCGGCCGCGGACCCTCGCTTCAGAGCTTGCGGGCTCTGGAACAGCGAGTGCGGCGACCTTTTGGTCAGTCAAGATCAGGGTAGCAGTTCGGCGGAAATTACCGGTAAGTTGGAGTTGATGCGGAAGTGCTTAAGGGTGAATGACTTGGAAGCGAAATCCGGCCGGGAGGGGCTTGACATCAATGGGCGCTGTCTTGAAGGATGGGCCCGCTTCGATAAGAGTTGAGAGGGGTTAGAGCCATGACTACGAGAGCGGCCACATCTCCACTGCTCTGCCGGTCCAACTCCTGGCTCCAGTAGAATAGTGGTTCTCCCGGTTCCAGTAGAATACTGATCCGAGAGGGCGTGGGGGACTGTCCACTATGTCCGACGGGATTTACTTCGCTCTGAAACTAATCGCCGCCGTCGTCTCTGCGCTTTACGGATTCTACGCCACGGTCACGGATTTTCGTGTTGAAAAGAACGGGCAGAAGGTTTTGTCTCGTAAGGGCTACTTCGGTTTGGCGCTCTTGGTGATCGCGACCGCTGTGAGTCTTTCCACCGATATGACAAAGGAAAACCGGGATAATCAAGAAGCAACGAAAACAGAACATGAACTCAACAGACTAATCGACAACGGGAACAGTCTTGGAAACAAGCTCGGCGGCGAGAGCGCAGACTTGCAGGAAGAGATCAGGGAATCACGGGATATATCGACCAAATTGCAACAGACAGGGAAAAAGTTGGATAAGGCCCAGGGTGGTATCGAACAGAATCTTGCGACGGCTGGCTCTGTGCTTCACCAAACCCAAAGATTGTTCAACCCTATCACCCATACGGGACTCAATCTGAGTTTTACAATCGAGATTCCCGACCAGCCTCTCATTCGGCCTTACATGATTCGAGTCGACAAAGATGATCGTTTAGACATGCATATCGAACCTGGAGATAAAGACTTCCCTGATGAGCGAAGACCGGAAGAGCGTGAGCTAGCTTTGCTCGCTGATGACAACCTACGTATCATATTTGAATCCCATGACGAACTTGGACCCTTGCTTGTCCTCTACCTGAATGGGAGGTGCGGTGCATCGGATCTGGACGAATTCCATGCGGACGGTGCGCACGACGCCGATCAATCGGAGGGAGGCTTCCTCAAAACGGTTATCACCTACCGAAGGCACGGCGAGCGGAAGCCGAGAGACCCTGCGATCGACATCTACTGTGACACGTCCGATATTCTGTGGTATTTTGTGCGAAATCTTATAAGCTGGGAGGACCTCAAAGGGAAGGGTACGACGGTAAAGGTCGCGTTGCCTAAGACGGGACTCGAGTATTACGTGTCAGATTTGGATGCGACGCAGGATGGTGAGGAAAGATTTTTCTTGTGGAACCCTTCCCCCGCGCCCTGCGGCGAATCGCTGTTCGGCGGTGTCCGAGATGATGCCTGCTTTTCAGACAAGCCAGGATTTGGGATCGAACGCTAACGAGCCTCAACCAGGCCAAAGATTGGGCGCGGAGCGCCCAGGGCCTCGATTGTGAGATTTGGGATTTGCGGCGTTTTCTTGAGGGGCGAATCTTCCCCAGGGCGCCCCGACATGAGCCCCCGGTTCGCAGAGGTCGCAGCGCCAACGCGGGGCGCGCTACGCTTTCCAGAAGGGCGACGGCCCCAGCCACTTTACCTCGTAGCGGTTCATGAAGTCCGCGGTGGCGGCGAGCTCGGGGTGGGCGGAGGCGTCAACAAAGTACTGCTCCATCTTGCCCGCCGGAGCAAAGGCGACCAGCATATGTGCGGGCGAGCCGACTGGGGAGAATGTGTGCGGGATACCGCGCGGCCCGAGGACGGAGTCGCCGGAGCGGAGACTGATGCGCTCGCCGCCCACCTGAAAGGCGACCTCGCCGTCCATCACGTAGAACCACTCGTCCTGTGAGTAGTGGAGATGGAGAGCTGGTCCCGAGCCGGGCAGGAGATTTCTGTGCTCGATGATGAACATGGCGCCACCGGTGTCGGAGCTGGCCACCTTGAAGGCCAGCGAGCTGAAACCCAGCGAGTGGGGATGGCCATAGCGGTCCCCGCCTGCGCCCACGGGGTGCAGAGCAGGGCTGGCGGGCGCAGCGGGCGTTGGGGAGAGCAGATGGGGGAGTACGGCGGCGGGCGCCAGCGCGGCGGCGGATCTGAGGAAGTTACGGCGTTCGATCGACATAGGTCAATCGTAGGCGGCTCGGCCAAGCGAATACAACCAACTTGCCGGCGGCGACCCTTAAGTGGGGTGCACGGGGCGAATATCGGCCTGGTCAATGAAGGGGAAAGTGAATGGGAAAGTATCAAAACCATCCCGCCGGCGAGGCGATTTGTGCGAGGGGTTCCGTTCTGGCCCAATGAAATTCTGTCTTCTCAATCATCTGCTGCCATAGAGAACCCGGATCGGCACTGAATACGGTGGCGGCGTCTGCCGGAAAAACGAACCACGCGCCCAATTGCACCTCGGCTCGTAACTGGTCTTCGGTCCATCCGGCGTATCCCAGGTAAACGTGAAAAACATGCGGGTCAGGCCGGGCCGAAAGTGTTTGTTCGAAGAGGGCCTTGTCGGAAATCAAATAAACTTCACCGAAAATGTTTTCAGCTTTTTTGATTGTTGTCGAGGACTGAATCAGGGCGAAGACGTTGGAAGTTTCCAGCGGGCCTCCGACATAGACCGGGTCGGAGCGGTTTTTCGCGGCCTTGAGATCAAGAACTCGAGAAAGCGGCTCATCGGTGCGCCGGTTGAGAACCAGTCCGAGTACGCCTTTTTCATCGAAGTGAACCAGCAGGAGCACGGTTTCGTCGAAATTCGGGTCGCCGAGGCCGCGGCTCGCCACCAGCAACTTTCCGACACCCAAAGTCCTGGGGTCCTTGAATTGAATCGGAACAAAGAACCTCGGCAGTCCTTCGCCTTTCCGGCGGAATGACTTCGGACTCGACTTGTTTGCCGACTGACTGCCGCACCCAGGGCGCGCAGCGGCGGCCGGCATAGGAGCGCGCAACCACGGATTAGGCTTGGGGGCGTGCAATTTGGCCTTGTACAGGCTGAGGCTTGCGAACGCCGCCAAAGCAACGACGGTGAACAGCATGGCGAACCGCAAGGTTTGGCGCGGCGGCATGACCGGTAACCTTCCCAGAGGAGATTATCCGATTTTTTTGGAAATTTAGCTCACTTGGTTAAATGTTCTGGACCCCGATGCCGCTGCTGGCCCACCTGCCAGACCGGCCCCGACCGGAAAGGCGAGCGTCCAGCAAAGGGGGAGTGATCGGTGATAGTCCCGGAAGCCCACTTGGCGCAAAGCCGCCTTTCTGGGGCCGTCGTAATGCGTCGTGGTCCGCTTCCCATCGGTTGGGGTCCGCGGCCTCCCAGGTCCGAAAATCCGGGCCTCCACCCCAGCGAGCAGAAATCGCTCGCCGGGGACCCCGGTGCGCCCATGGTCTGGGTTAAGTTTGGGCTCCAGGACCCGGGCCACCCGGCAACGCACGTTTCCGTATCCGGAGCACTGTCGATACGGCACTAGAGATAATGCATTCTTCAAGATGGATATACGATCTGACTATGATCGAGCCGTTTCTCCCGCCTCTCTCGCAATCCGCCGTGGATGATCTGCGGCTTCGTCTGCGGCAGACGCGATGGCCTGACACCGTCGCAGGCGATAGCCCCTGGCTCGGCGTCGGTCGCGATTTCCTGATCGATCTTTGCCGCTACTGGATGGATTCGTTTGACTGGAAGCTCCTGTTCGAAAATCTTACGAGCTTCCATCACTATCGTTACAAGGCAAGAGAAGGTCATATTCACTTCATTTACGAGAAAGGCAAAGGCCCGTCGCCAATGCCGCTGATTCTCACGCACGGCTGGCCTGGGTCGTTCCTTGAGATGGTCAGAATTTTGCCTCTTCTTACAGACCCAGCGGCCTATGGACTGGATGCAGCTGACTCCTTCGATGTAGTCATCCCATCACTTCCCGGTTTTGGCTACTCAGATAAACCAGCGAAGCTCGGTATGAACTTCTTCCGGGTTGCGGAAATCTGGGTGGAGTTGATGAGCGCTCTCGGGCATGAAAGATTTGCTGCGCAGGGTGGAGATCTCGGGGCCGGTGTGAGTACGGCACTGGGCTTACGCCACAGCAACCGCATTTGTGGCATCCATCTCAATTACATTCCAGGCTCTTACCGTCCTTATCTACCTCCTGGCGAATCACTGACAGAAGCCGAGGAGCTCTTCCTTGCGAACTCAACAAGCTGGTTCGACGAAAACGGCGCCTATGCGCACATTCAGGGAACGCGCCCATACACCACCGCCTATGCGCTCAACGACTCGCCCGCCGGACTGGCTGCGTGGATTATAGAGAAATTTCGCGAGTGGTCGGACTGCGAAGGGGATGTCTACCGCACCTTTACACGCGACGAACTGCTTGCAAATGTCACCCTCTACTGGATGACGCAGAGCATTTCATCCTCTTTTCGTATGTATTACGAGGGTAGGAAAGCGCCTCTCCGCTTCACAGCAGACGATTTCGTTCCGGTCCCTTGCGGCATTACCCACTTCCCGAAGGAAATTCTGTTTCCACCAAAGAGGTGGGTGGAGCGTGGCTACAACGTCCAACGCTGGACCGAGATGCCAAAGGGCGGGCACTTCGCTGCTTCCGAACAGCCAGATCTCCTGGCGGGGGAGATCCGGACGTTCTTCAAGCCATTGCGACAGTGAAAGCATCAGCTTCGCGATTTCAATTGATGCCAGAAGGGCTTACGGCGGTTCTCCAATTCCCGTGGAGTTTTGAGGGGCGTGCCAGGTGGCGTTTTCTTGGGAAAAACGCCACTCAACGTTCGAGGTTCTGCTCTACACCAATTGGAGAACCGCTATAGCGCTCATTGACAGCATCCCGCGTGGTTGGTCGGCGATGCGGAGATTACGGGAATCCTGCTGCATCGGAAAATCTGTACAAGCAACCGTGGATCTTTCGTCCGCTCCGCTGCGCTCAGGGTCCTCAGCACAATAGCGCAGAGGCAGGCTGGATGGCGGATGACCGACGGGCGGCCTGTGGCCGTTGGCCACGATTCCAGGCGCCAAAGTCATTCCGTCTGCCTCCGCTGATATTCTGAGGCCGCTCTTTTCAGAGATGGGCGACGGAGCGGAGGGGAATCGATGTCAATTGGGAAAATCAGAATTGCGAACGCTGTTGGGCGGCGCGGGGCGGGCCGGCGGATGCGGATAGCGGCGGGCATGGCGGTGCTGGCCTTGTCCGCGGCCAGTTGGCTGGCGGCGCAGGAGACGCGGAGGATGATTGCGCATCAAGCGCCGGCTGGGGGTGCGAAGCCGAACAGCAGCGCGGTTCCGGATGTGTACGCGGTGACGGGACATTTCGACCGCGTGGTGGTGTTGCGGTTCAAGTACAAGAGCGATCTGCTGGCGGGGTTGAACCAGATAGTGAGGCAGGAGCACATCGAGAACGGCGTGATTTTGGCCGCGGTGGGATCGGTGCGGGGTTATCAGCTTCACCAGGTGAGCAACCGGACGCTGCCCTCACAGAACACGTTTGAGACCAATCCCACGCAGGGGGCCGACATCGTGAGCATGAACGGGTATGTCTTGAACGGCGAGACCCATCCGCACATCACGCTGGCGACGCCGGATCGCGTGATTGCCGGGCACCTGGAGCCGGGAACGCAGGTGTACACCTTTGCGATTGTGACCATCGGGGTGATGAACGACGTGAATTTCAGCCGGATGGACGATAGCGCGTACCGGTAAAATGGCCGAATTCGTCAGATTATATGCGCCGGGGGCTCGTCTTTTGGCGGGTTAGCTCCGCTTCGCGGAGTTAGCAAGTTAGCGAGTTAGCAGTTGGCCACGCTTCGCGAAGTCGGCAAGTTAGCAAGTTCGCGAGGTAGGTTGGCTATCTCAGACCAAGACGGCGCAGGGCGACGCGGGGCAGGGCGGAGCCGGTCTTTTCGAGGGTCCACTTGGCCGCGAACAGCCACAGGGCGAGGCCGGCGAGAACGATTTCGAGGTCGGCCCAGCGGGTTGGGCGCGGGAGGCCCGAACCGGACAAAAGGTGGAGGAGCGCGCCTAATCCCCAGACGAGAAGCGCGACCGCGACGCCGGCCAAGAGCGCGGCGAGAAGGCAGCGGCCCATCTCCGTGAAGTCGAGGCTGGCGAGCGAAACCATGCGGCGCTTGTGGAGCAAGACGGCGATGCTGAGGGTTTGCATGGCGATGCCGATGTCGGAGGCGACGGCGAGGCCCACGGCGCCCTGCCAGTGGAAGAGAGCGTTGTAGATGGGCAACGAGACGACGGTGACGATGGTTCCCGCGACCATGGGGACGAAGGTGTTGCCGGCGGCGTAGAAGGCGCGCGAGTAAATGGCCTGCGCGGACCAGAGAAACAGCGAGAGCGAGAAGACGGCGAAGTAGACGGCGCAGAGGTTGGCGTCGGTGGTGGAAAAGCGGCCGCCGGTGAAGACGAGGTCGATGGCGGGGCGGCCGAGCGCGACCATGACCGAGGCGGCGAGCAGGCCAAGGGAGACGACGCGGGAGACCGAGTCGGCGACGTTGACGGCGAATTCGTAGCGACGATCCTGCGACCAGAGGCTGGCGAAGAAGGGCAGCGAAGCGGCTCCGGCGGCCTGGGCGAGCATGGCCATGGGCGCGGTGAAGAACTGCTTGGCGTAGCTCATGAGGGAGACGGCGCCGCCGATCTTGGACGCGAAGTGGGCGATGATCCAGTTGTCGGCGGTGACCAGGGAGACGCCGGCCATGAGCGGCAGGGAGAGACGCACCCATTCGCGCAGCCCTTGGTCATGCCAGTCGAGGATGATGTGGTAGCGGGCTCCGGCGCGGCGGGCGAAGAACCAGTTGAGCAGCAGTGGGCCGCACGCGGCTCCGCCGACGGTGCCGATGGCGAGCGATGAGACGCCGATGCGCTTGACGAGGAGCACGCCGCCAACGATCGTGCCGAGGCCATAGATGAGTGGGGCGACGGCCTGAATGCTGAATTGTTTGCGCACCAGGAGCACCGCGCCGAACACGCCGCCGGCGAAGAAGCACAACTGGGCGGGAAGCAGAATGCGGGTGAGCAGCGTGCACAGCGCGGCTTTGTGAGGGTCGAAGCCGTTGAACCACCAGCGCACATACCAGGGGGCGAAGATTTCGGCGAGCACGATGGCCCCGCCAAGGACCAGATACATGGTGGTGAGGATGACGGAGAGCGAGCGCTCGCCTTCGGCTTCGCGGCCGGTTTCGCGATAGCGAGTGAGGATGGTGACAAAGGTGATGGAGGCGGCGCCGCCGACGAGGAAGTAGGAGATCATGTCGGGGAGGACGAAGGCGGCGTTGAAGGCGTCGGCCGAGATGCCGCTGCCGAAAAGCCAGACGATATATTTGACCCGCACCAGGCCGATGATGCGTGACAGGAAAGTGGACACCATGAGAATCACGGTGGCCGAAAAGATGCTGTGCGCGTAGGAGGGATGGAGAAGCCGCAGACCGCGCAGCCACCAGGAAGAGGCGCGCGGAGCGGGTTGAGTTGAGGACGAGCCGGTCACTTCTCTCGATTTTAGCGGGGTTGCGAGTGGGCCGGAGGGTCGAGGAAGCTTTGGCGTCATAGGTGAAGCTGACGGCTTTGTTCTTGCTTCGGTCGCGGGTTTTTCCTGGGGTTGGCGCGGGTTTTGCTTTAGGAAGGGGCATGGGCGGGGGAGGCGAGTTGACTACAATGATGGCATGGCTTCTCCTTCGTCGTTGCGCGTGATTCATACCGTTTGCTCGCACGATTGCCCGGACTCGTGCGCGGTGCTGGTGACGGTAAACGAGGAAGGCTGCGCGGTGAAAGTGGCCGGCGATCCCGGGCAGCCGATGACGCAGGGATTTTTGTGCGGCAAGGTGGCGAAGTATTTGGATCGCGTGTATGCGCCGGACCGGATTCTGTATCCCTTGCGGCGAAAGGCGGGCGCAGCGAAAGGGCCGCTGACACGCGGACGCGAGCATGAGAGCTTCGAACGGTTGAGCTGGGATGAGGCTCTGGACGCGATTGCCGCGCGGCTGGGCGAAATCGGCGAGAAATACGGGACGGAGTCGATTTTGCCGTACAGCTACGCGGGCACAACGGGGGTGCTTGGCTACGGGTCAATGGACCGGCGATTTTTTCATCGCCTGGGCGCCAGCCGGCTGGAGCGGACCATCTGCTCCGAGGCGGGCGGCCAGGCGTGGAACCTGGTGTACGGCAGGAAACTGGGAACACCGCCGGAGGATTTCCGGCTGGCCAAGCTGATTGTGGCCTGGGCCGCGAACATTCATGGGAACAACGTGCATTTGTGGCCCATGATCGAGCAGGCTCGGCGCGATGGGGCGCGACTGATCGTGATCGACCCCTATCGCACGCGCACGGCAGCGCTGGCGGATTGGCATATTGCGATCCGGCCGGGCACAGACGCGGCGTTGGCGCTGGGCATGATGCACGTGATTCTCGACGAGGGGCTCGAAGACCGCGCTTACATTGACGCGATGACGCACGGGTTCGAGCAGCTTGCCGAACGCGCGCGGGAATACACTCCGGAACGCGTGGCCGGGTGGACGGGCATGACGGCGGTGGAGGTGGAGCGGCTGGCGCGGGAATATGGAAGGACGCGGCCGGCGGCGATTCGCCTGAACTACGGCGTGCAGCGCGCGGAATATGGCGGAGCGGCGGTGAGGGCGATCGCCATGCTGCCCGCGCTCACCGGGGCGTGGAAATGCCGTGGCGGGGGCGCGCAGCTTTCGACCTCCGGGGCCTTTGTGTGGAACGAGCAGACGCTGCGCAGGCCCGATCTGGCCTGGGCTTCGCCGCTGGGGCACGAGGCGCGCAGCGTGAATATGTCGACGCTGGGATTGGCGTTGGAAAGCAGGGACCAAGGGAACGAGGGAACAAGGGAACAAGGGCCAGCGGTGCATGCGCTGTTTGTCTATAACGCGAATCCGGGGTCCGAGGCTCCCAATCAGAACGCGGTGCGGCGCGGGCTCGCACGCGACGATCTTTTTACCGTGGTCCATGAGCTCTTTTTTACCGACACGACGGACTACGCGGACTTTGTTCTGCCGGCGACGACATTTTTGGAGCACACGGACCTACAGGGCGCTTACGGACACTATTTTGTACAGCTCTCGCAGCAGGCGATCGAGCCGGTGGGCGAGGCGCGCTCGAACGTGTGGTTTTTCGGGCAACTGGCGCAGCGCATGGGATTCACCGAGTCATGTTTTCGCGATACGCCGGAAGAGATGATCCGGCAGGCGTTGGCGGCGGGGCCGGACGGACGCTCGAGCAACCCCGGCATGGAGGACGTTTCATTCGAGGCGCTGAAAGAACGGGGCCACATTCCGTTGAGCTTCCATCGGGAGGGCTTTCGGCCGTTCAGCGCCGGGCGGGTGGAGACGCCGACGGGGAAGATCGAATTCTATTCGGAGGCGCTGGCCTCGGCGGGGTCCGATCCGCTGCCGGCCTTTACGCCGCCGACGGAATCGCGCTGGGGCGAGGGGGCAGCGCGGTATCCGCTGGAGTTTTTGCCGCGCAAAGCGGACAACTATTTGAATTCGACTTTTGCCAACCTTGCCGGGCACCGGAAGATGGAAGAGCGGAAGAAGCAATGCCTGGAAATGCATCCCAAAGACGCGCGGACGCGCGGGATCTCGGAGGGAGACCGGGTGCGCGTCTTCAACGACCGCGGGGTCTTGGAGCTGACGGCGAAGATGAACTCGAGCTTGCCTGCGGGAGTGGTGGCGGCAGGCCTGGATTGGGCCAAGTTGAGCCCCGGGGGCGTGAATGTGAACACCCTCACCAGCGAACGGGTCACCGATATCGGAGCGGGGGCTACTTTTTACTCGACGCTGGTGGAAGTGGCGAAGGCGTGACAGGGATCAGGGGTCAGGGATCAGGGGTCAGGGATCGAAGATGGTCCGCCACTTCCGGCGGACGGAGCTGTGGCGCTCAGCGCCGGCGCACCAGCGCTTATGCCGCCGTGGGGAAGGCTGGCGCAGCATCGGGCGGTTAGTTCACCGTGAGCACGATGGAAGTCGAGTTGGTGATGGCGGTGACGCCGTTGCTCGACTGCGCGGTGACCTGCAAGGTATAGGTGCCCGAAGGGGTGGGAACCTGAGGCTCGGGCCCGTGGTTGTAGTAGCGGTAAAGCGGATTGCAGGCCGTGGTTCCGAACGTGGCGACCAGGCCGACCAGGACCATGAGGGCGAGGCGTTGCAACCATCGACGGCGCCGTGCGCCCCAGGCCAGTCCGCCGAGGCCCAGCACTCCGGGCAGCAGCAACGAGAGGCCGAGGGGAGTGCCCGTGCGGCTTTGAGGCGGTTGCGGGCCGCCGCTGGTTCCGGGACCGTCCGTGGTGATGACCATGGAGCTCATGGGGGGACAAGCGGCGGCGGGCGAACCCGCCGGGCAGCTCGTCGGGGTCGTGGACAAAATCTCCAGGTTCTCCGGCGCAAACGAGCAGGTGACCAGGCTGGGCAGGTTGGAGCAGGACAAGGTGACAAACATGGGCGAAGTAAGCGCCGCATTGTCCTCGGGCGTGAGGGTCACCGTGAGCGATCCCGATTGGCCCGCGGTCAGCACAATGGGCAGCGTAGCGGGCGAGACCGGGGCGACCGACACCTGAAAACTGGGCGTGGCGCCAGCGTCTGCCTGGACTTCGGTTGCCGGAGAGGTCGAGCTTTGGTGGGTGGCGTCGCCGGTATACACGGCGCGCAGAGAATGGTCGCCGCCGGGCAACATAAACACCGGTTGAGCTTGGCCTGAGCTGTTCAGCGCCGCTTGCGCGAGCAACCGATCGCCGTCCTCGATGCTCACGATCCCCTTGGCCGGCAATCCATCCGCACCGGCGACGCTGACACTGGCCGTGGCTTGGGTTTGTCCGCCCTGATTGCGAGTTTGCACTTGCAGGGTAGTGGCCGTAGATACTTCCTGCGCCGATGCGGTGGACAGCAAGGCCATAGCCACCGAGAAACCTGCTCCCGCCCCGGTCAAAAGCCGCCATGCGCGGCGTTTCATGCTTTCTACGTACACCTGCTCCAACTCTCCAGAAAAATCGTGGTTCGTCCCCACGCGCACTCGTTCCTTTGCCTCGGCGTAGAACCTTATTGTATCCGGCCAGGGCGCACCCGAGCCAACCGCGAGAGGCTACCGGTTTGACGGGGAAGAGGCGGATTGGACGGCAACGCGGGGAAGCGGGAAACAATTTTCCTCGGCGATGCGCGTCAGCTTCAACCCTTACGCCGGCTCTTCCGGAGTGGCCGCCCGGCGGCGCCGGCCGCTGAGCAGATAAATCGCGGCGCGGAGCTCGAGCAGAGGATCGGATGAGGGCTCAATGCCGTCGACGCGCGGAATGGGATCGAAGATGATCTGTTTTTGCTCGACGGCGTTGTCGGCTACCGCTTTGGTCAGCTCGAAGGCGCCCAGTTCGATCAGTTCACGGCTTTCCGGCCAATGGACCGTGGCGTCGCCTGTTGTGTCTCCCGGCGCGGCTACCTGCACGACGATTTTGAACCGGATGGGGCCCTTGGACACCCGCTTGAGCAGTTCGTCGAAATGATAATTGGGCGCGAGCGTGGCCGCGTCGGAGTCGGCGAAATGCTCAATGCCGGCCTCGGGAAGAATGCGGTAGCGGCCGAATCGCTTCTCTCCCGAAGCGTTGGTGAAGGCGAAGGCGGTGACGGCGAAATAGGCCTCGCGCGCCAGGCTGGTGGGAAACGGCTTGGGGGTCTGGACAAAGGCGAGCGCCGCCGGATGCGCGCCGAGGAAGACCTCGATGGCTTTGGGCGAAGGCGCATCCGGTCCGCTGGCCGCGACCGCTTTGAGGAACTCGAGGAACTCGTAGCCGTCGCGCGTGGGGAAGGCATCGAGGGACTGGCTCACGATATCGGTATGGACGTGCTCGGCGAGCTGGAAACGGATGGCGAGTCCGCGGGGATTGGCGTCCGGAGAGGAGTCGGCAATCATGGGCAAGCCAGTGCCGTTGGAGAAGCGCGCCGTGACCGGCGTGCTGGCGCGCGCGATGTGCGGGGCGCGGGTGAGGCGCCGGGCGCCCGGCGAGGGCGTGAATGTGCCGGTGAACAGCATTCCTTTGGCATGCGCCGCGCGGTAACCCGAGTGAAGGCCAAAGAGCAGATCGAGTTGCTTTAAAAGATCGTTCGCCAGGGCGACGACGCGTTCATCCTGCGGCAAAGGCATCGCGGAACCTCCTCGATAGCGGAAGTGTACCGCAGCGTGGGCCGGGTTCCGGCCAGGCAGCAGCCGGCGTCTTCTCGCGGCGCTATGCTTTTGATTGGAGGCGCAACGCCATGACGCAAACCGCTATCCGCCCACAGCTTGCCCATTTGACCCAGGTTCTCGATGATCTGCGCGCCAAGGGAACGCACTTCCGGCTGCGTGTGCTCGACGACCAGCAGGCCCCCGTGTGCCACTACGATGGCCGGGAAGTGATCAATCTGGCCAGCAACAATTATCTCGGCCTGGCCAACCATCCGCGGTTAATCGAGGCGGCCATCGCCGCCACGCGCGCCTTTGGCGTGGGGTCGGGCGCGGTGCGCACTATTGCGGGGACGATGCGCATCCACATGGACCTCGAGGAGAAGATTGCGCGCTTCAAGAATGTGGATGCCTGCGTGGTCTTCCAGAGCGGCTTTGCGGCGAACGCGGGCACGGTGAGCGCGATTCTAGGCAAAGAGGACTTCATCCTCTCCGATGAGCTGAATCACGCCAGCATTATTGACGGCGCGCGGTTGTCGCGGGCGACGATCAAGGTTTTCAAACACAAGGATGTGGCCCACTGTGAGCAATTGCTGAAGGAACTGGAAAGCGCGCCGGGCCATAAGCTGGTGATTACCGACGGCGTCTTCTCGATGGACGGCGACATTGGTGCAGTGGACAAACTGGCGGCGCTGGCCGAGAAATACGGCGCCATCATGATGGTGGACGACGCGCACGCTTCGGGAGTGCTGGGGCGGAACGGGCGCGGATCGGTGGATTACTTTGGAATGCACGGGAAGGTGGACGTGCAGGTGGGCACGTTGTCGAAAGCCATTGGAGCCTTGGGCGGCTACGTGTGCGGGTCGCACGATTTGATCGACTACCTGTATCACCGCGCGAGGCCGTTCCTGTTTTCGACTTCGCATCCGCCGTCGGTGGCGGCCACGTGCATGGCGGCGTTCGACATTCTGGAGAAGGAACCGGAGCGGATCGATAGGCTATGGAAGAATACAAGCTATTTTCAGAGTGAACTGAAGCGCGCCGGCTTCAACATTGGCGGGGTGAATACGCCGGCGACGGAGACGCCGATTACGCCGATTATTGTGGGCGAGGGGCGGGCGGCGATGGAGCTGTCGCGGGCGCTGTTCGATGAAGGCGTAATGGGTACGGGGATTGCGTTCCCCACGGTGCCGGAGGGCAAGGCGCGCATCCGCGCGATTGTGACCAGCGAACATACGCGGGCGCAGCTTGACCGGGCGCTGGAGACGATGGAGCGGGTGGCGAAGCGGATGGGGATTTTGGGGCAGGAGTAGAATCGAGGCGTCCACTCGGCAATTGGAAGATGGGATGAGCTCGATTACCTGGGGTTGGCTGCTGGCGGTTGTTGGGACCGTGGCGAGCGTAGCTGGTGTTGTATTCAGCTGGCTAGCTTGGATTCAGGCCGGGCGAGCCAGGGATGCGGCGCGAGATGCTGCGGATGCGGTGCGCAGCCGCAATTTGTCCCACGACTTTTCGCGGTGGGCCGTGGACGCGC
>JASHOC010000016.1 GCA_030041305.1 Acidobacteriaceae bacterium | reverse complement strand
CACGGCTGGGTAGCGAAGTTCGGTTGTGATAACCGCTGAATGCATATAAGCGGGAAGCACGCCCCAAGATGAGATCTCCCTGAAGGGCCCAGGAAGACGACCTGGTTGATAGGCTGGGTGTGGAAGCGCAGTGATGCGCGTAGCTTACCAGTACTAATCGCCCGTTCGGCTTGTCCATAGAATTAACTCCGCGCAGTCCGCGGAGACATTCTTCAAGCCTCGTCACCCAATCCATTCGTTGTGTTTCCGTGGCGCCAGATTGCAGCCCGCGTTCCTACCCCTTCCGGGCACAACCGTTGGGGAGGCGAGTAGATGTCGCGGGCTAGCTGCGGGCAACCACCCGCCAAGCGCCACTCAAGTTCAAAGGCGGGCTGGAGGCTCTTCGCGCGCTTAGCGCTCAGGGACTCGGCTCAGGGCGCCCGGCGCGTTGCGCCTCACGCCCTGAAAACGCCTGGTTTTGCCGGTGACCATACCGCGAGGGATCACCCGTTCCCATCCCGAACACGGAAGTTAAGCCTCGCTGGGCCGATGGTACTGCACGGGCGACCGTGTGGGAGATTAGGTGATCGCCGGCAATAATTCCCAACACAAAAGGCCATCCTTTCGAGGATGGCCTTTTGTGCGTTTGGGCCGCTTTCCGCAAGGACGATGTCCGGAACGATATTTTGGCAAGACTAGCCAACTTTCAACTATGATGGGCGTTTGGTTGTGAATGAGGTTTTGGTAAGCGCCTAACGAGCATGCGCAGTTGATGGTTCCACGGACGACGGGAGGTCGAAATGATGAAGCGACGGACGTTCCTCAAATCGCTGCCCGCGGCCGCTGCGGCTGCGGCCGTGAGCAGCCGGCCTGCACATGCGGCTCTGCCGAAGATGAAGATCACGCGAGTCAGAGTGTATCAGCCGCCGGATCCCAATCCGCTGTTCAACCAGAGCGATCTGGTGGTAACTGTGGAGACGGATGCGGGGATCACAGGGATCGGTGAGGGCGGAAAGAGGGACACACTGGAGCCGGAGGCGGGACGGCTGATCGGGCGCGACCCGCAGTTGATCGAGCGGTTATGGCAGGACATGAACCGAGCCTATTTCTACCCCGCTGGGCGGGAGCGGGAAGACGCCATCGGGGCGCTGGATTTGGCGCTGTGGGATATTCGCGGCAAGGCGCTGGGGATTCCGGTGCACGAGGTGCTGGGCGGCATGGTCCGCAACTATTGCGAGTGTTACAACACGGCGGGAATTATTCCCGGAATCACGCATGATTCAACGATTGAAGAGCGGGCGCGGGCGACCATCGAGCAGGGGTATCGGGCTTTCCGCATGGGCGCGGTGGATCTGCCGGCGAACACCACCTACAACACGCATGAGCGCATCACGGCGCTGAAGGAAGAATGCGCCCAAGCGCGCGCGGGAGTGGGCAAGGACGGCGACTGGATTGTGGACTTTCATCAGCGCTTCGAGGTCTCTGACGCTATCCGCGGATGCAATGAGATTGAGGAGTACGCGCCGTATTTCGTGGAGGACCCGGTGCGCACGGAGGCGTTTAACCAGGATCTGCCCATCCTGCGCAGCAAAGTGAACGTGCCGCTGGCGGCGGGTGAGGAGTGGGGCAACCGTTGGGACTTCAACACACTGGTGGAGCATCACGACATCGACTATGTGCGCGCGACGTTGCCGAACGTGGGCGGGATCACGGAGATGATGAAGATCGCGGCGATTTGCGAGACGCACTTTGTGGGCATCGTGCCGCACTTCACCGGACCGATCGCCACCGCGGCGCTGGTGAACTCCCTGGGCACATTTTCCGGGCCGGTGCTGATGGAGTACAACTACCAGGGGCGTACGCTGCCGCATCTGAAACAGTGCCTGGACTTCAAGAACGGCAAGCTGTATCCGAACGAGCGCCCGGGGCTGGGCGTGGAATTGGATTACCAACACTTGACGCAGATTGCCGAGTTTACCGAGCCGATCACGGCGCGGGCGCAGACCTATTTCCGGCCGGACGGGTCGATTACGAACTGGTAGCGGGCGAGGCTCCGAATTGCCGGTTCCGCACCTGGCGCGTTGACGGCTGGCGTGGAGGTCGTAGAATGCGTGCATGCGCACACATCAAGGCTTTCGCGTTCCCGCCATGGTTGCAGCTTTGGCTCTGGCCGCAGGCTCGTTGAGCCCGGCTGGAGTTGCACAGGCGCCGATACCGCAAGCATCCGACACGGATCTGGCGACGGCGCGGGCGATCTTCAAACAATTGATTGAGATCAACACTACGGATACGCCGCAGGGCAACGTGACTACGGCCACGGCGGCCATGCAGAAGCGTTTTCTGGACGCGGGATTTCCGGCCGGGGACGTGCATCTGCTGGGGCCAGACCCGCGGAAACAAGACCTAGTCGTTTGGCTGCGTGCGGCGGGAACGCCTACGGAGAAGCCGGTGCTGTTTTTGTGCCACGTGGATGTGGTGCAGGCGCTGCATTCCGATTGGACGACCGACCCGTTTCAGTTTGTGGAGAAAGACGGCTACTACTACGGGCGCGGCACACAGGATATGAAGGATTCGGACGCGGTGCTGGTGGCGACGTTTCTACGCCTGTACAAGGAGGGATACAAGCCAAAGCGCGACCTGATCCTGGCGTTGACCGCGGACGAGGAGGGCGGCAATTTCAACGGCGCGAGGTGGCTGGTGAGCACCCATCGCGATCTGGTGGACGCGGCGTACGTGATCAATCCGGACTCAGGCGGGGTGGAGCTGGACCAGGGGCGCGCGGTGATGGCGGACGTGGAGGCGACGGAGAAGGTCTACTCCGATTTTCAGTTGACGGCTACGGATCGTGGAGGGCACAGCTCGCTGCCGCGGCCGGACAACGCGATCTATGAGCTGACCTCGGCGCTGAACAAGCTCGAGGCATACACGTTTCCCTTCGAAATGAACGAGGTGACGCGCACGTATTTCAAAAGCCTCTCGGAAAGGGAAACGGGCCAGACGGCGGCGGACATGCAGGCGATTCTGGCCACACCGCCGGATTTGGCGGCAGCGGAGCGGCTGACCGCCGAGCCGAGCTTCAACGCCAACTTCCGCACCACCTGCGTGGCCACACGGCTGAGCGGGGGCGACGCCAATAATGCGCTGCCGCAAATTGCGCAGGCGATCGTGAACTGCCGCATCTTTCCCGGCCACTCGCCTGAGGAGATACGCCAGCAGTTGGTCGCTCTTTTCGGTGACCCGAAGCTGACCGTGAAGTATGTGTCGGACGCGGGCGAGGTTTCCGACACGGCGCCCGATCGAATCGCGATTTCGCCGCCGCCACCGATTCCCGCCGTGTTTACGCCGCTGACGCAGATTACCGACGCGATTTGGCCGGGCATTCCTGTGACGCCGATCATGGAAAACGGCGCGTCGGACTCGATTTACTTTGCGCAGGCGGGGATTCCGTCCTACGGCTACTCGGCCGAGGCGCTGGAGCGCGATGATGTGCGCGCGCACGGTCGTGACGAGCGACTGCCCGTGGATTCGTTCACCAAGTCGCTGAATTTCTTTTACGCGTTTGCGAAGGCGCTGGGCGACGAGTAGGGAGAACGAGGAACAGGAACGGAAGCTCGGAACTTGGAACAAGAGAACGAGATTTTAAAGCGTTTGGCGAAGAGCGGAGACTTTTGAGGAATTCTGCAATGCCGGCGTGATGCATGGGTCTGAACTCCGTATCCTTCACCGCAAACTCCAGGCAGACCCATCCGTGGGAACGGTGGGCGCCGCCGCTCGTGATGGAGTCTTGGTGGGCGGATAAGTAAAGGTTTTCAAGAGGTGATTTTACCAATGACCATCGCGGCCGGTGTGGATTTCGGCACGCTCAGCGTTCGTGTGACCCTGTTGGACAGCGAAAAAGGGCCGATTGGGACTGCTTCAGCTTCCTATGCGCTGCACCGTCGGCGTGAGGACCCGAACTACGCGACGCAAGCGCACGCCGACCAGATGACCGCGCTGGTGGCGGCGACGCGCGAGGCGCTCGAGAGCACGGGAATTGACGGCGCGCAGGTGGCGGCGATCGCGGTGGATACGACGGGGTCCAGCGTGATTCCGGTAGGTGAAGGGCTGGAGCCGCTGGACGAGTACTATTTGTGGTGCGATCACCGCGCCTTTGCCGAGGCCGATGAGATTACGCGCAAGGCGCACGAGCTGGGCTTCGAGGGCATCGAGTGGTGCGGCGGCGTGTATTCGCACGAGTGGGGATGGGCCAAGCTGCTGCACTGGCTGCGGCGCAATCCGGAGAAACGCGCGCGCTTGGTGACCGCGCTCGAGCACTGCGACATGGCGGCGGCGACGCTCTGCGGGACGACGAGCGTCGAAGCGCTGAAGCGCAGCGTGTGCGCCATGGGCCACAAATGGATGTGGAACCCGAAGTGGGGCGGACTGCCGCCGGAGGAGTTTCTCGCCGCCGTGGACCCGCTGCTGGCCGGGGTGCGCGCGAAGATGGGCGGGGAGTTCCTGACCAGCGACCGGCTGGCCGGCCATCTGACGCCGCAATGGGCTGAGGCGCTGGGACTGCGCGCGGGGATTCCGGTTCCGGTGGGGGCGTTCGACGCGCACTGGGACGCGATCGGCGCGCACATCCGCGAGGGCGATGCCGTGAACGTGGTCGGCACCTCGACGTGCATCATTGCCATTGCCCGCGCGGCGCAACTGGTCCTGGGCGTGTGCGGGGTGGTTCCGGGAAGCGTGCATCCCCAGTACACGGGAATCGAAGCGGGGCTCTCGGCGGTTGGCGACATCTTTGAAGCCATCGCCAGGCGCGCAGGAACGACTGTGGGTGCGTTGTCGGAAGGGCTGGACGCCTACAAGGCCGGGCAGACGGGGCTGCTGCGGTTGAGCTGGGACAACGGCGACCGCACGGTGCTGGTGAATCCCGAACTGGGCGGGGTCACCCTGGGCTGGAACCTGGTGCACACAGCGCAAGACGAGTTGTTCGCGGCCATCGAAGGGACGGCGTTCCATACGCGCATCATTTTGGAGCGCATGGCGGAGCATGGGGTGCGCATCGACCGCGTGATCAACGCAGGAGGCATTCCACAGAAGAATGAAGTGCTGAACCGAGTGTACGCGAATGTGCTGAACAAGCCGGTGCTGGTCCCGGCGGGGATTCCGACGAGTTTGGGATCGGGGATCTTCGCGCTGCTGGCGGCGGGGGCGTACAAGACCATTGAAGAGGCGCAGGCGGCGGTTTGTTTGCCCTTCCGCACCGTCGAGCCGGACGGGCCGGCCGCGGCGGTGTATGAACGGCTCTACGGGCATTATCGAGATGTGTATTTTGCCTTGGGAAAGGGCGATGCGGGAGCAGTTGCCTTGGGCGCGGTGCTGCCGGAGCTGAGGAAGATTGCGGCGGAAGCGAGGAAGGCCGGTTGAGGCTGGAGTCCCCATTAGTTCGATAGCGGCTGCGAACGAAATGAATGGGAGTTGTTTAGGCGGTCCCCTAATCGATGCGGCCGGTCCCGTTGGTGATCGCAGCGATTCGTGAGTCGGACCTCGGCTTTACCCTCCGAGGGCTCGGTCCCGCTTCCTCCCTCTTGATAATGCGGATAGCGACGTCATGCCCGATTACCTGGACTATTCGTCCGTACTTTCTAACACCAGTGTACGGGTCGTCGAAGACGATTGTAGTTCCGATGATTTGAGCCCTTCCCATAAGATAGGTCCCCTTCGTTCATTTGAGTTAGAG
Organism: Acidobacteriaceae bacterium; assembly: GCA_030041305.1. Taxonomy (GTDB): domain Bacteria; phylum Acidobacteriota; class Terriglobia; order Terriglobales; family Acidobacteriaceae; genus Telmatobacter. The sequence continues at coordinate 8,134 of JASHOC010000016.1, read as the reverse complement.
TATTCTCTCCTCAACCAGAAGAACTGAACAATTGGCACGTTCTCCATGGAGCTGAGAATAGAGGGATCATAGCACGAAATTGTCTTAGAGTTTCTTAGATGTGGCCACGCGTCCATTCGAAGCTTTTTCCTCGTAGAACCTGCTCCGTGTCCAAAAGAACGTGACGGCGCCTGCAATCAGGACGATGCCAACACAACAGAGTATCCATGCTGGGACGTAGAAGTCGATGCCCTCCGCCGCGAGCACGAGGTTGGTTATGCCTACACCCATCGAGAGAAATGCCAGGAATACTCTCCTCCGTTCCTTCATTACAGGTCCTTTCGTTGCCACTGCTTCCTTCTTCTTCGTCGCACCCTTGCGAGCCTAATCGATTCTGTACCACGCAAGCACAAAGAAGCGACAACAACTAACAGGAATCATCACGGTTTCGCAGCTCCGGTCCGCCTCGGCGGAAGACCTGGGACGCTGTCAAGCGTCTTTGAGGATATTCTCCTTGGCCGCATTTTTGTGCGCGGGAATAGCGGCGAGGATTCGGCGCTCACTTCTTTTCCATCATTTCGAGTTTTTCCACACGGCGCCTCAGGCCGGGATTGGCGCTGTCGAATCGGGCGTTGAGAAAGGTTTGCATCACTTCCTCGGCAAGTTTGGGACCGATGATCCAAGCGCCCATGCAGAGGACGTTGACGTTGTCGTCTTCGACGCACTGGTGCGCACAGTAGTTGTCGTGACAGGGAGCCGCGCGCATCCCTGCCACTTTGTTGACGGCGATCGCGGCGCCGACCCCGGTGCCCCAAACCATAATGCCGCGTTGGCATCTTCCGGAGAGAATTTCGTGGGAGAGCTTTTGCGCGACGTCGGGAAAATCGGCCGGAGCCGTGCTGTAGACGCCAATGTCTTTCACGCTGTGACCCCAGGATTGGAGAATCTGAATCAGAGGTCCTTTGAGCGGAAATCCGGCGTGATCGGAGCCGACGACAAGGTTCCATTTTGTCTGCGCGCTCGTACTCGCGCGCGTCCATTGCTAAAAGGGAGCGGCGGCCACGCTGCTGACGAAGCGGCGCCGCGTCATGAGCTGGTTCTTCATTCGGTCATCCTCGCTGAGTCTCTTCCGGGTTTTGAGTGTACCACCGGGTGCGTGGTCCGGAATTGGCGCGGCGCAGATCGGCGCGAGCTTCCCGAAATCCGTCGCGGCGGTCATGCGGCGCGAATTGGGGCAATCTCGCTCAGCCGAGCTTTGAGGATCGCGCGGCTCACCGGCATCTCGTGCAGCAGCAGTTCTGCTGCCTGAATGAGCGGATTGCTGTGGAACCAGCGCTGCACCACGTTGCCGCGCAGCAGGTTGGTGATGGCAAGCAGCGACATGCCCAGATGGTGCGCCATCCACTCGCGCGCCAGCACCGGCCGGCGCGAATGGATATAATCAGCAGCTTCGTAAAATCCGTATGCGCCCACCCAGCCGGCGGCATCCATGCGGCGCAGATTCTGAAGCGCCATCGGGGCGTCGACGCCGAGGGCGAGAAACGAAGAATAGGGCGAAATCACCGGTCCGGCCGTGGCTTCGAACCACAGCGCAACGCGGGGCACGCCGTACGCGAAATAGTGGTAGTCGCCGGCCTCGTTGCGGCGCGCCGCGCCCGACTCGGAGATGCCCCAAGGAGTGCCGAGGCCATGGGCAAAGGCGCGTTGCACATACACCGCGGCATCCTGGGTGCGCGCAATGAGCGTGCCGGGATAACTGCGCATCCACAGCGCCGGCATCAGGTATTCGAACATGGTGCCCGACCAGGAAAGCAGCAGGAATCGGCGGTAAGCGTAGGCGTGGTCGCGGGAGAGCTTGTACCAGCTTTGATACGGCAGGTCGCCGCGGGCGATGGCCAGGAAAGTGGCAATGCGGGCTTCGGAAGCGATCATGTCGTAGCAAGCATCGTGAATGTGGGGCGCGCCTTTTTCGTAGCCAATGGAAAGGATCTGCCGGTAGGGGTTGACGAGGAAGGCGAAGTCCGTGGCCTCGGCCAGTTGCTCGGTCTCTTCCTGGAGGCTGCGCAAATCTGCGGTTAGAGCGCGCAAATTGTCGATGGCCGCTGGCGCCTGCGCGCGCAGCCGCGCAGCCAATTCAGTAAGTTCCGCGTTTTGGGCGAAAGCGGGCTGCGCATTGTCGACGCGGGCCTCGAGCGACTCAGCGTAACGCAACGCCTCGTTGATGGAGAGCGCCTCGTCTTTTGGGTCGAGCTCAAGCTGGGGCAGCGCGAGCAGCGGTTTGAATTCAGGTTGCCGCCAGGGCAGATAATCGCGCACCAGTGTGAGAAGGGCGTCGACGCGCCGCTCGGTCTCGCGGAGCAGCCACGTTTCGCGCGAACCCGTATCAGCGGATGCGCACGCCGCGGCCAAAGCGGTCTGCGCGCCGGGCAGCCATTCCACCCACGCGGCGCACGTTGCCGACTGGCGCGGCGGCGCGAGGCGGGCGAGCGGCGCGGGCAGATTGCCGCGCTTGGACAGCAGGCGCCAGTGCGTGCGCAGGCCCGAGAAAAGCTGCGGCGTGAGCAGGGGCTTGCGCGCCATTTCGCGCGCGCCGGCGTTCAAGGTGTAGAGCGAGGCTACCAGGTTGCCGCTGTCCACCGAGGAGACGAAGGGCGTACTGCCTAGCGGCTGCAGACTTTCCGTGTCGTACCAGTTGTAGAGGTGGCCGCGATGCTTTTCGAGGCGCGCAATGGTGGCCAGCGTGGCGCGGTTGAGGTGGGCCATCTCGGGCGCGGTCAGGAAGCCAAGTTCGCAGGCAGCCTGGCGAGCATTCAAGAGGAGGCCGATATTCGTGGGCGAGACGCGGGGCGCTTCGCGATAGCCGTCTTCGTCGACATTGTCAGGGATGAGGAAATTGTGGCGCTCCACGCCGAACTCGGCGAAGTAGCGCCAGATGCGCAAGGCGTGCGCGCACAAAAAGTCCCTGTCCTGAGGAGCGATGTGGTTTTGGTGGCGCGGCTGCCGGTTGAGCCAGAGGGTGACCGGATTGGCGAAGGCCCACAGGGACAGAATGGGCAGAGCGAAGAAAATGGCGTCGCCGCTGCGAGCGATGGACCAGATGACCAAGCCCAACGCCACGACGATCATCGGCATAATGGCCAGATAGCGGTCGACGGGGGTGCGGGTGGCGCGCTGGGCTTCAGACTGCGCCGCGGTTTCCCATTGGAGCAGCCGCTCGCCGGTGATGAACCGCCGCACCATCGAGCGCACGATGGCGTCGATGGCGAGCATCGTTTGGTGGGGAAGCAGGATGAGGTGCAGCAGCGTAATCAAGAGCCCGTGACCAAAGCCGGAGAAAGCCTCGGCAGTGCGGCCCTTTTGCCCGCTGGCGAAGGCGCGGCCAAGCGCGAACGCGAATTGCACCAGGGTGGGGAAGAACAGCAGCAGCAGGGGAGCAATGGTCCAGTACAACGGGCCGCCCGGCAATCCCAGCCAACCGGCGATGAAGAGAATGAACAGCGCCGGGTCGATGAGGGAGCGGCGCAGATTGTCGACGATCTTCCACCGGGAAATATCGGAAATGGGGTTGCGGCCCCAGCGGCCTGACTCTTCGGGCACGCGGGAGAATATCCACTGCGCGATCTGCCAGTCGCCGCGCACCCAGCGATGGAGGCGGCGACTGTAGGCGCTGTAGTGGGAGGGATAATCGTCCACCACTTCGATATCCGTGGCCAAACCGGCTCGGGCATAGGCCCCCTCGATGAGATCGTGGCTGAGCAGGGAATTGCGCGGGAAACGGCGGTTGAGCACCGCGTGCAGCGTCGCGACTTCGTAAATGCCCTTGCCGGTGAAGATGCCCTCGCCGAAAAGGTCCTGATAGGCGTCGGAGATGGCGCGGGTGTAAATGTCGAAGCCGCTTTGGCCGGAGTAAATGGCGGCTAGGCGCGAGCGTGCGGTCGAACGCACTGCGACCCCGACGCGCGGCTGGAGGATGCCGTAGCCGGCCGTGACGATGCGCAGTTTGGGATCGATGATGGCCTGATTGAGCGGGTGCGCGATGGCGCCGGCAAGACGCGCCGCCGCGCCATGCGGTAATTGCGTGTCGGAATCGAGGGTGAGCACATAGCGGATGTGGCTAAGCACGTCCAGGCGTCCCACCTTGGTGGGGAAAGCGTCGAATTCGCCGGTGATCAGCTTATTGAGGTCGAGCAGTTTGCCGCGCTTCCGTTCCCAGCCCATCCACACGCCTTCACGCAGGTTGAAGATGCGATGCCGGTGCAGAAACAGAAAGGCGCCGTTATTGGGCGAGTCGTACTTGCGATTGAGTTCTTCAATGAGGCTGGCCACCAATTCGACGAGGGGATGGGCATCCTTCCCGCGCGGTTTGCTGACCGAATCGGGAAGATCGGAGAGCAGCGCAAAATGCAGGTTGGGGTCGCGATTGGCGAGAAAACGGACCTCGAGGTCATTCACCAGCTCGCGCACCTGTTTTTCATTTAAGAGCAGCGTGGGCACAGCGATCAGCGTGGCGCAATCCGCGGGGACGCCTTCGCTGAAGTCGAGCTTAGGCAACGGCCGCGGATCGAACAAGCCGGTAATCGCTGCGTTGACGAGTTCGACGGCGTCCTGCGTCGCCGGCAGCAGAAGCAGGGCGAGGATCCACAGCAGGCTCTCGAAGCTTCCGATGCGGGGCAGGATGGGGAACACCACGGCGGCAATAAAGAGAATGGTGAAGAGCTGAATGCCGCCCAGGAAAAAATCTTCGGCATGGGCGCGCACAAATTGGCGGGCCCGCCACGCAAGGGAGGGATGAAAGCCGACCCGGTTGGCGAGCAGGGGGAAGCCCTTGTCGATGAGGTAATAGCCGACGTGAATGCGGCGGCGACGCAACCGCTCGTCGGACTCCGCGACCTGGGCGCCTTCGCGGGCGAACTCGAGCGCCGCTTGCGCCACCTGCAATTCGGTGCAGTCAGAGCGGCGAGCCACCTGGGCGATGCGCTGGCGATACAGCTCGCGGCTTTCAAAGTCCATGCGCTCAAAGGTCTGGGCTGGGTCTTCACGGAGAAACGTGTCGATGGCGATGAGCGGCTCGATGAGATACACCCAATCGGCGTTGGCGATTTCGCGAAGGCTTTTGAGATGGCCAAGGACGCCGGGAGCGGCATCGGAATTGTGGGCGCTTATGAGCGCGCGGACTTCGTCAATGAGCATCTCAGCCATGGCGAACTTGAGAAACACGCCAATGTTCCATAGTTCGTCCACGTTCAGCGGCTCGTGCTCCTGCAGGGCACGGAGAAAAGCGGTGAGCGTCGAAGCGGAGAAAACCCCGTCCACGGCGCGAAAATAGGCGGCGGCAACAGCGGCCGCGCGGGGCTCTTCTCTGCGACCCGACCGGACGACGCGGGGAAGCTGGGCGATGCGCCGGGGGCGGGCGTCGGCGGAGTTGACGGCCACGCGCAGGAGGCGGTGATTCGCCCCCAATTCCAACAGCGCGGAGCGCCAGCCAATGAGGCGGGGATCGTCGGGAACTTTGGCGATCGGCTGCCGGGCAAGGTCGATCTCCAACTGCCGGAGGGCTTGCCGAACCTCGCGCACCCGGCCCAGAAACATGCAGGCGGTTTTGGGTCGCGGCGCCACCTCCCACTTGGCCGCAGCGGCGGCCGCGCTCTGCAGACGTTCCATCTCCTGGTGGTCGTGCAGGCTCTCTTCATCGAGCGCAATAGCGGCTTCACTCATAGTTTCCTCATCTATAATTGGCGGCTTGCATTTCAAACATGACGGCGTAACGACCGCCCAGAGCCACGAGCTGGCTGTGCGTGCCTTCTTCCACGAGCTTCCCTCCTTCCAACACCACGATGCGGTCGGCCATGCGCACCGTGGAAAAGCGATGGGAGATCAGGAGCGCCATTTTGCCGAAGGTGAGTTCGGCAAAGCGCTCAAAGACTTCAAGCTCGCTGCGCGCGTCGAGCGAGGCAGTGGGCTCGTCGAGAATCAGCAGTTGCGCGTCCCGCAAATAGGCGCGGGCCAAGGCCAGCTTTTGCCATTCTCCGCCGGAAAGGTCCACCCCGCCTTCAAAGCGGCGGCCCAGCATCTGGTCGTAACCGCCGGCGAGTCGGGCGATGACACCGCTGGCCAGGCTCCTTTCAGCCGCACACTCGATCTCCTCCGGTGGATGCTCCACTTCCACCCGTCCAATCGCGATGTTCTCGCGGGCCGTCATCTCATAGCGCATGAAATCCTGAAAAATGACCCCGATCTCCGCGTGCAGGCTGGCCAACTCGTACTCGCGCAAATCCACGCCGTCGAGCAGAACCTGCCCTTCGGTGGGATCGTAGAGGCGGGCGATCAGCTTGACGATGGTGGTTTTGCCCTGCCCGTTTTCACCGATCAGGGCCACCCGCTCTCCCGGCGAAAGGGTGAAATTGAAGTTGGTGAGGATGGCGCGCGTGGTCCCGGGATAGACAAAGGTGACGTTGCGAAACTCGAAGCCTTGGGTGATGGGCCTCGGCGCGGGCAATCCGCCGGGTTTGGACGCGACGCGTGGTTTCATCTCGAAAAAGGCGAGCAGGTCGGTGAGGAACAGCGCCTGGTCGGCGACCCCGGAAGCCGTGGAGAAGGCCTGCTGAATGTTGCCCATGGCCTGCATGATGGCCGTCGTGATCAGTGCAAAGTCGCCAATGTTGTAACGGCCTTCGATGGTGCGAAAAATGCTGAGTACGTAGGCGGAGTAGTAGCCAAGTTGGGCGAGGATCGAGAGCAAACCGCCCCAGAAAAGCCGTCGCCGGTTGAGAGCGACATTTTCCTCGTATATCTGATAGGAAAGCTTCTCGAAGCGGTGTGTCAGATAGTTGCTGAGGTTGAAGAGCCGCAGCTCTTTTGCGGCCTCCTTGCTGCCGCCCACCTGGCGCAGATAGTCCATCTTGCGGCGCATGGGCGTCTGGTGGAAGTTCTTGGCGTAGGTGAGAAACGAGAAGTGGCTCTCTCCGAGGAAAGCGGGAACAATTCCGATGACGAGCAGAAGCAGAAGGAGCGGCGAATACCAGAGGAGCACCGCGGAGAAGGCAATGGCGGTGACGGTCTGCTGGATCAGGCGGCCCATTTGCTGGATCATGGCCAGCCGATCGGTGGCCTGCACTCGCGCGCGCTCCAGCCGGTCGTAGTAAATCGGGTCCTCGTAGACCGTTACGTCAAGCGCTGCGGCTTTGCGCATCACCTCGACGCTCACGTGATGCGTGTAGCGATCGGCAAGAAGATTGTCGAAGTAATCCACGGCGCGCGAAAGGATGCCCACCAGAACGGCCAGAATCGCCTCGCCGGCGACCAGATACCAGAAGTACCCCGGCAGTGGCCGATGAAAGCCGATGTTATTGATGCCGTTGATGATGTACCGCCCCGCAATAATGCCGATGCCGACGGGAAGAAATGCCACTACGACGCGGATCGTGATGTTCCAGAAGACCACCGACGGTCCGGACTCCCACACGAAATGGAGCACCGGAGGAATATTCTTGAGGGCGCGGACGCGGTCAGCCCAGGCGCTGCCGCCGTTCGGCTGAGAACCCGGCGACGCCTCAGGAGAATCGGCGCTGATTTTCTCTTGGTCCGTACTCGAAAACATAACTTCCTTTGGCCCTTCCACCGCTACGCAGAAACCCGGCCCAGACGCGTAGGCGCGCCGGGTTGACCAACCAAGGAGTTACGGCAATGCATGAAAAGTGATCCCGCTCGACTGGCTGCTCGATTCCGCGCGCCCCGAGGCGATCCGGCCAAGGCCGTCAACACACAGCGCCCTCCGCATTGCCAGAGGGTGCAAGCGAGTCTTAGATGAAAGCTATCGGACCGCCCTTCCACAGTCAATCACGATGGCGCATTTCTCTCCGCAACCCGACTCCTGAACAGACACTTGATCACAACCGCAGTGCTTCTGTGGTTGCAACATTCTTATATTGCGATGCGCGCCACAAACATGGCGTTGTTTTGGCAATAATATATTTGGCTGAGTTTTGGTAAGGTACTTGGCTGCTTGGAGTAGAGTGTGATGCATGGCTACTTCCGTTCAAACAATTCCCGGTAGAGAGATTCCAAAACTTCGGACGGACTGGTTGATTCCAGTTGAAGCTCGAATGAATGCAGAGCTTGACCGAATGGGCTTTTCGGGTCCAAATCTTCACCAACA
>JASHOC010000129.1 GCA_030041305.1 Acidobacteriaceae bacterium | reverse complement strand
GCTCTTGCAACTTCCGCCTTCGCCGCCGACACCATTGTGATCAACGCTAACGTGATTACGGTCGACAAAGACCACCCATCCGCGCAAGCCTTCGCCTATGACAATGGGCACTTTGTTGCCGTCGGAACCAATGAGGAGATTCTCAGGTTAAAGACACCATCAACGGAGGTGATCGATCTGAAGGGGATGACAGTGGTTCCCGGCTTTATCGATGCTCACCTGCACCCGCAGCCAATCTTCGACGAAAACTCCCCCTATTACCGGGTGTGGCTGGGCTCCGACCGCGTCACGACAATGGACCAACTTGTGGCAGCGCTTAAGCGGAAAGCGGCGATTACTCCGCCGGGGATGGCGATCACCGGATATGGTTATAACGACGTTACGCTGGGCCGCCATCCCAATCGGCACGATCTCGATAAGGTATCCACGACGCAGCCGGTAATGATTACTCATGGCTCGGGCCATATCACGGTGGTGAATAGCTATGTGCTGAATCAGGCAGGCATCACCAAAGATACCCCTGACCCTCCCGGCGGCGCTTTTGACCGCGATCCGGACGGCACTCCGAATGGGGTGCTGCGCGAAAGCGCACGCGGCGTGCTGGATAGGGGGCGCCGCAGCCAACAGATCGCCGGCCGGGACAAGAGATTCGCCATCCCCCACGATGAGGAAGTTAAGGGCTATCTGAACTGCTTCCGGCAGTACGCAGCCGCGGGCATCACCAGCGTTGGAGTTGCGGCGGGCAGCCCAACGACTTTTCGGTTGATGCAGGACGTGCGCGATGCGGGAAATCCGGTTCGAGTCGGGTTCATGTTCACATCGCAGTATTTCGACCAGCTGCAAGCGGCGGGATTGCGATCCGGATTTGGCGGCGATCGCCTTCGCATTATTTCCCTGAAGAACTTTCAGGGCAACTCATTGAGCGGCCGGACGGCGTGGCTAAGCCAACCATACTCTGACCGGCCCGGCTACTACGGCATTCCTCCCGAGCGCAGCCAGGAACAACTAAACGCCGACTTCCAGAAGTGGTGGAACGCGGGCTGGCAGGTTGCCACACACACCAACGGTGACCGCGAGATCGATATGGTCCTGACTGCAATCGAGTACGCTGAGGCGCAAAATCCACGTCCCGACGCGCGCTGGCGTCTCGAACACTCGAGCGTGATGAACCAGTCCCTGCTCGATCGGGCCAAGAAGGACGGAGTGATCCTCGTCTTCCACTCCTATATTTGGGAGTACAGTAATATCCTCCAGTCTTACGGTGCCAAGCGCTTGCAGATGATGTGGCCCTATCGCACTGCCATCGACATGGGAATTCATGTCGGCGGACATTCCGATTCTCCGATTTCGGCAGCCGACCCTCTGTTGCGTATTCGGGACATGGTGACGCACGAAGGCCAGGATGGCAAGGTCTACGGAGGGAATCAGAGAATCAGCGTTGATGAGGCGATCAAAGTCTGGACACTGGACAATGCCTACGCCACCTTTGAAGAAAACATAAAAGGTTCGATCACGCCCGGAAAGCTGGCGGATTTTGTCGTACTCAAGAAGGATCCGCGTAAGGTTCCGCCGGAGACAATCAAAGACATTACCGTGGAAGCGACCTATGTTGGTGGCCAGAAGGTCTATACGGCGCCACCCAAAGCTGTTGCGATGCTTCCGCAGCCTCCGCTTAATTACGGAGACGGCGATTACGGCGATGGCGATGAACCGGAAAATAACAGTGACTGGGTTTATTAAGCGCGCCGGACTTGTTGCGCCGCAGCGCCAGCAGGCGGAGTAACGAGGAGAATGTCTAAGCGGAGCGCATCGGCGGTCAATTCGCCGATGCGCTCTTTAGGGCGGTTCCCGAATTACCGTCGACTTCTTGAGAGCTTTGCAACGCGGCCTTTTCTTGAGGAAAAGGCCACTTGAATTCGTTCCTTCGGTCTACATCAATTCGGGAACCGCTGTAGCACAGGGCTGCGCATCGCGGGATCAACATTCATTTCCTCGAGAACACGGCGGATGCACCCCAGCAAAGCGTCTATGTCCGGCGGAAATAAATGTCCGATGGCGCCGATGCGAAAGCAGGGCTCCGAGGTGAGTTTGCCGGGGTAGATGATGAATCCCAGTTCGCTCAAGCGCTGGTAAAATCTCTCGAAACGGAAGCCGGGATCTTCCGGATAGCGAAAGGTTGTGATGATGCAGCTTTGATCTTCCGGCGCAAGATACGCATCAAAGCCCATCTCGCTCATGCCGCGCATCAGCGCGCCGTGGTTGGCGCGGTACCGCGCCAACCGCGCTCGCAAACCGCCTTCTGCTTCGAGTTCGACGAGCGCCTGGTGGAACGCCAAGAGCGCATGTGTCGGCGGAGTGAAGCGGAACTGGCCATCGGATTCCAGCCCCGCCCATTGCGCATACAGATCGAGGCTCAATGTCCGCGCCTGGCCTTTGGCTTCCAGAAGCCGATTGTGCCTTGCCAGCACGAATCCGAATCCTGGCACACCTTCGATGCACTTGTTTGCCGAGGAAATCAGGAAATCGATCCGAGCGGCGGGAAGGTCAACAGGAATTGCGCCGAAGCTGCTCATGGCGTCGACGATATACGCGGGGCCGGACCGCTGGACCCGTTCGCCGATCTCTTCGATCGGGTTAAGGATGCCCGTCGTGGTTTCGCAGTGAACCACGGCAACATGCGTGATTCCGGAAGATCCGGAAAGGCGTTCGGCAACCGCTTCCGGCGAGATGGAGCTGTTTTCTGGCGTCTCCATCATCTCGGTAGCAATTCCGTGCACGCGAGCCATCTGTCCAATGCGGCGTCCGTAGGCTCCGTTCACAAGGACCAGCAGCTTGCCGTCGCGCGGAATCGCCGAAGAGATCACCGACTCAATGGCAAAGGTTCCACTGCCCTGCATAAGGACGCACTCGTACTCGCCGCCATCGCTTGAAGAAACCGCTTGACCCAGCGCTAATAAGCGTTTGCGGATTTCGCGCACCTTGTCGAGAAAAGCGGCGTCGCGCGAGCCTGCGTCGTGAAGCATCGCAGACTTCACGGTTGCGCTTGTGGTCAGAGGTCCAGGGGTGAAGAGCAGCTTATCACGCATGGAGACAAGTCTCCTTCCCGCCGGCAAGGCTGCATGCCGCTTCCAGCCGCGCATCGATGTCGTCGAGAACGGGAGTCACATCGGTCAGACTATCCACCACGTAATGCGCTCCCGCATTCTGCAACTCGGTCCTCGCCTGAATGAGCAGCAATTCTCGCTCCACATCCGGCAGACCATGAAAGTCTTCACGGGATAAGCCGATTGCGTTCCCTGTTCCTGCGATTCCTATCGACCAGGCCCCCGCATTCAGCCCCTCGTGGATGTCGGCGGGCGTGTCGCCAATCTTCGCGATGGCAGCAAACGGATAGATCTGCAGCCGAATTGCGCATTCATACATCATGAACGGGTGAGGACGGCCCGAGCCCGCCTGTTCTGGAGTCAAGCTGCAATCCGGAGTGTAGCCCTCATTCGCGGCCGACTCCACTAAAAGATCGAGCATGGCGCGGGTGTATCCGGTCGTGGATCCGATCTTCAGTCCGCGCCGGCGAAAACTCTCGACGATTCCGGCCACTCCGGGAATGACCGCGGAGTATTCTTTCAGGCACGAGAACTGCAACGGAATGAACTCGGCATACATCTCATCCACATCGCTATCGTTGGGAGCTCGTCCTGTGCTTTCGCGCCATTGGCCGCTCACGCTGTCAATCGATAGGATTCCGCGGATGTGTTCCTTCTTCGGCAAGCCCATGTGCTGGCGCGCTTCCGCATCGGAGAGAGGGATGTGCCGTCGCGAGAAAACCTGCTGCATGGTGCGCGCGGGCGCCAGGCTGCCAAAGTCGACCGTAGTTCCCGCCCAATCGAGCACCAAGCCTTGGAGCCGTTCGGCCGGGATGGTTTGAGGGGGTATGCAGGGATTGAGAAGCTTCAAAGCGGTACTCCCATTTCGTAGATAATTTGTTTCGCAAGCTCGAAGGTTTGTCCGCTCCTGTTCAGCCGGCCAATGCTTTGCGCCGGCGCCAGCCACGGCTGTAAGGCCGCCAGTACCCAAGAGCGAACGATGGAACCTCTTTGTAATACCACGGCTTGATAAATACTGAATGAAAACCTTCGTATACGATGTTTTATGAGCTACCGGTGAAATACGCCCGTGGTAGCCTGTGCGCGTGTTGACAGACAAGGATGAGGTCTTCGAGCCAAGCCGGATTCAAAACCCGGCATCAACGCCCGCGCTCACGCCCTGGCATGTGGTCACTATCGCGCTGTTGGCTCTGGGCTACACCGGCTATTATTTCTGCCGATCCAATCTCTCAGTCGTGATGCCGGATCTGATCCACGATCTTGCCCGGCGCGGAATCAGCGCCAATGACGCGCAGGTGCGGCTCGGCTTCATCGCCTCGGCCGGCACGGTGGCCTACGCGGTGGGGAAATTCGGCTTCGGGGCACTCGCCGATTTGTGGGGCGGGCGACGCAACTTTCTCGGCGGCATGGCAGGCGCTATTCTATTCACCATCTTGTTTGCACTGAGCGGCGGGCTGCCTCTCTTCACACTGGCATGGGTTTGCAACCGTCTATTTCAATCCGCGGGCTGGCCGGGAATGGTGAGGGTCTCATCCCGTTGGTTCTCATACACGGCATACGGCAGCGTGATGGCGGTGTTGAGCTTGAGCTTTTTATTCGGTGACGCCGCCTGTCGATGGATCATGAGCGAACTCTTGGCGTACGGTATGGGCTGGCGCGGTGTTTCCTTTACCGCGGCTGGTGCACTTGGAATCCTGCTCCTGGCTAACATGATTTTTCTGCGGGAATCGCCGGAGGAGCGTGGCCTGCCGGCCCCTGAATCCAACCCGCTCAATGTTTACGGTTCCACAGATGAGGATGCCAGTGAAGCGCACCCAGGCTTGATTGCAATTCTGAGCCCGCTGCTCACCAGCTTTCCATTCTGGATGGTGTGCTTGCTGTCTCTGGGCACTACGTTGCTCCGAGAGACGTTTAACTTATGGACGCCGACCTATTTCGTGCAGTATGTCGGCCTTTCCGCAAGTCAGGCTGCCAGCCGCAGCGCTCTTCTTCCCCTCTTCGGTGGCATTGCCGTCCTGGTGGCCGGAGTGCTGAGCGACAAACTGGGCCTGAATGGCCGAAA
>JASHOC010000128.1 GCA_030041305.1 Acidobacteriaceae bacterium | reverse complement strand
GCCATGCGGCGCTGCTGGCCGAATCCCGTTGCGCCGATCTTGCGCGCTTCGCCCAGAACAACGGTTCCTTCCGGGATGAGCACGTGCTGGCGATCGTGCGAATAGACCGGATTCGAGACCAGCACCTTCACCGGGCCGGGTGCATCGCCGTCGAGCCTATTCATCAATACCGTGTCTAATGTCGTTCCTTCGTAGATCACGTATGGCTGCCCCGTTGCTGAATCGATGTTGACTTCCGACTTTTGCTGTTGGGCCGGGGGTTGGGACCCCGCTGCCGTGGGGATCGAGGTGTGTTGCGGGTCCTCCAGTGCACGCGGTGCGATAAGGTCGGTCGTCGATCCACTTTGCCCCTGTTGAATCAAGGCCGCGGGGTGTTGTGGGCCGGTCACGCCTGCGCCATTCGCCAAGGCGGTAGAGGGCGCTCTTTGGGAAGGCTGAGCCGGCGCTTCTGTATATGCCAGATTGGATGCAAACCGTGAATCATAGGCAAGCTCCCGATCCCTTGCGGCAAGCTGTTGCTCCTCCTGGGCAGCGGGCGAAAGCTGCGGCTGCTGCTGGCCATATCCCCCCGCTGTTTGCGCGCAGGGTTGGCCGGGAATGCAGGGACCCGCCTGCCCGTTCGGGCCATAGGCGGCCGCAGCGGCCTGCTGCGCCGCGGTCATGTTTTGAGAACCGGGGTCCGATCCCGGCTGGGCCATCTTCTGTTCCTTTGCCGCGGTCATGTCATGCAGATCGCGCACATTATTGTCCGTCGTATCCTGAAGAACTGGCTGCGGCGGCCGATGCTCACTTGCGGCCTGCTGCGCCGGCGTCTTGGGGGCCGTTTTACTGAAGAAGGCCGCGGCAAGGACGAGGCCCGCAGCAAACAGGTAAAGGATCAGCTTCAGGTTCTTTTGGATGACGCCGATCGGTTCTTTGACGAGCCGGCGCAGCGCTGGCTCGGTCGTCGCCGGGATCGGGGTGTTCGCCGTCGCCTCAGCCATGTTCGTAGCTCCGTTTCAGCCCTTGCGGGAGAACTCCATTCGCTTCTTGCCCAGCTCGACATATCCTGAATCCATGACCTTCGGGATGACGTAAGTTCCGTTTTCGAGTTGGTAGGTGACCGCATTCGGCTTGCCGTCCCGCATCTCGTAAATCGAAAACTTCTCCGGCGCGTCCGTCTTGATGTAGGTGAACTTGTCGTCATGCCAGATGGCTTCGATGTCGAAGGGCGCCTGGTTGGCTTGGAACGAGTAGTCGAACTTGAGCGAAAGTGGGTAGGCGCTCTTGTATTCATCAACCACCTGGGTGATGTGCGATTCAACCGCGTCGAGTGCCTGCTGGGACTGTTGCAGTTGCGCCGTAGGGACGAATTGAGGTGGGCCGCTGGCGGCGACGATCGAGGAGCGATCCGCTGGTTGGACGATCACTTTCAGGTCTGGCGGCGGGTCAGCTTCGCCAGGTGGTGTGGACACATCGGTAAGCGTGAACGAATAGATATTACCTTTGTCGGTGATCAGGTTCAGGTCTGAGCTGATGCCAGCTTTGGCTGGATGCAGGAAGCAGAAGTTGCCCACCACGTCGACAATCCAGAAATCCTTATCGCCTACGGCGGCCTCCATGATCTTCTCGGTCGGCGGAAGCTCAATCAGCGTCGTGAACTTGAGCTTGGCGTGGATGGGCACAATGTCTTGGGAGTGATACTGGACGGTCCGCGCCACTGCATCCTGCGCGGCGACCGCGGGCGGCCCAAGAGCGAGGGCAACTGCCGCGATGAAGAAGATGAGTTTGGTATTCATGCTGCTGCTCCTTGGGGGGTGGAAATCCGAGCATTGTTAAGTCTCGATGGCACGAATGGAAACTGATTCGCAAGTTCGCGCAGCCCATCGGCGATTCCGTACCGCTCGAAAAACTCACGCCGTTTCAGGTTCGCTTCGGGATCGTTGGCCGCCATCCAGTGGGTAACGGAATCGGTGTGGAGATGGGCTTTCTTCGTGAGGTTGGGTTGGCAAATCACCATTTGGCCAGGAGGGTAGAGGCTGGCGATGAGATCACAGACCCTCGGGCTCAAGTGAAACTTTTCAGCATAGTGGGCGCGATCCATTTCTGGATTGGCAAGAAAAACCTTGGTCGGACAGCTTTCGACGACAATATTGAGGAGGCCGGACTCTTCCAATTCCTTGACTGACTGTGTGGCGAGGATCATGGCAGCCTTGTGCTTGCGCCAAGTCTTCTCAGCCTGCACGATGTAGTCGCGGATCACTTCGTTGCGCATGAACAGCCACGCCTCGTCCATGAGAAAGGTTTTGAAGGTGGCAAGCCGACGCCAGTCGCATATTTCCTGAGAGGCGCGATGCAGCACATAGAACAACAACGGCTCCAGTAGATCCGGAGCATCGCCCCATCCGCGGAAGTTGAAGGTCTGGAAGCTCTTGAACGTGAGCGTGTCCTGAGCGTTGTCGAAAAGAAAGCCGTACTGGCCGGCGCGTGTCCAGCGGTAGAGCCGGTCCTTCAACTCGCCCACGATGCTGGCGAAATTCGTGAAGGTTCGCTGGTCGGCAGGCAACACATAAATGCGCTCGATGGCGCGCCAAAGCTTCATCTCGTCTGTGAAGTCGAGGCGGCGTCGTTGGTCGTTGCCTTCGATGAGCACGCGCACCAGGCTGAAAAGGAATTGCAGGTTCTCCTGGCTGGGCGCCAAAGAAAACGGGTTGATGGTGAAGTCACGTTCCTCTCGGCCGACATTCAGATACGATCCGCCGAAGATGTGTGTCAGTGCCTCGAAGCTGCCGCCGATGTCGAAGATGAAGGTAAGCGGATCGTACTTTTGGGCGTTTTGGAGGATGAAGTTGGCAAAGTAGCTCTTACCAGACCCCGTTGCGCCAAGAATCAGAGCGTGCGCCACGTCGTTCACATGGAAGTTGAGATAATACGGCGTGGCGTTGTCGGTTTCGAGCACGGCCAGATACTCCGTGCCAAGGTAACGATTGATCTTTTCACCGGGGAGAATTGTGAACAGGAACGAGAGGTCGGCATAGTTCGTGTTCAGCAGGTAGAGCCGGCGGAGGTTGAAAGCGTAGTTGCCGGGCATAATGGCAAAGTAGGCGTTGAGCTGGTTGTAGGTTTCGGCGAAAAGCGCGCCATCGGCGTTGGTGAAGACACCGGCAAATTCGCCTACCACCGAATCGACGGCTTGCCGCTCTTTGCCATAGAGCACGATAGTGAGTGAAAATTCGCCCAGTTGCTGCCCCTCGCCCAACTCGCGCAGGCAGTCACCCAGATTCTCAATGTCCGCCTGTTTCGATTCGTCCACCAACACATCGCGCGGGTTGGTTTTGGTGGGGTCGTTACCGAGCTGCGAGATGAATCCGGTCTTTGAAATGTTGAAGTGGCGCCGGCGTTTGTTCACTTCTTTTCGCGCCGTGGCGTGCGGAAGTGGCGTCCACTCCGAGATGGCGATGAAGTTGGCGGGAATTTTCAACAGTGCGTCGAGCGCAAGTGGCCGGGTTTCCCCGATGCACTCTTTCATAGTCAAGATGCGAACGTAGTCGTCTCCGACGCGGAGATGGTCGCGCTCGCCTTCCAGTGTGGAATTGACAACCTGGTTGCAGAGAAATTGCGAGTGTTTGGGCTCACCGGCGATACGCCAGGCGTCGTAATTGAGTAGCCGCCGCATGAAGCGGAACTGGCTACTGTAGTCGAGCACCTCGATGCGGGTGAAGTCGGCGAGCTGGCGCACGAACGCCTGCACCTGTTGTTCAAGGCGCCCCAAGTCGCGCTCGATTTCCGCGCGCAACAAAACCTTCATGCCGCGATTCGAGAACTGCGCCCTTAGCTCGTTTAAGCCAATCGCCGGGTTGTTTAGAAGATGCTTGAGAGCGGTGCCGACGCCGGTCTTCGACCGCGAGCCTTCTATCACAATCGCGTAGTAGATTTCGATCTCGAAAAGCCGATCGGCTTTCTCCTCGAAGTGTTGACGCCGCCGGTCCTGGCCGGTCTGCACAACCGGATGATCGTAATGGGCAAAAGGGATCTCCGGGTTATTGGTCTTGAACAAGTATTGGTAAACGTGGAAGCCGGGTGAGAAATTCTTGAGCGCGGCCTCAAGGCGCTTCACGGCGGATTCCTGTTTGTCATAGTCCAGGCTTTCGTAGTCGACGCCCGTCACGCGTAATACCATTCCGAGATCGCCGCTTTTGGTGAGGAATGCGGACTCGTTCCAGAAGCCGTACAGGTTGATGTGGGCTGGGAATGAGTCGGCTTCGTTCCACGGTTTGAGGATTTTCGCGAGGCGCAGCATCAACGCACCTCCACGCGCGAAACGGTGGGCTTCGCCGCATCGTAGCGGCTCTTGTAGCGGTTGGATTTGGCGAGGATGCGCAGAAACGCGGGATCAGTATTCGTAACCCAGGTTCCGAATGCGAATCCGCCAAGGAACACGGCAATGCCGGCAAGCAGACTGTTGAAGAGATTGAATGCGCCTACAGCGGCGATGCACACGAAAAAGAACACGGTGCGCTCCACGCCGAGATAAGTAAGCGGCTTATTCAGACTCTTGTAGACTCGGTTCCTGCGACGAATTATTGCATGTGTCTGCATGCTGCCGTCC